>NZ_JBGCUM010000067.1:0-25843 GCF_054177665.1 Roseateles sp. P5_E8
ACCTCGCCGGCAAAGCCGTTGAGCTGGTCGACCATCGTGTTCATGGTGTTCTTCAGGGCAAGAATCTCGCCCTTGACCTCCACGGTGATCTTTTTCGACAAGTCGCCGCTGGCCACGGCCGTCGCCACGTCGGCGATGTTGCGCACCTGGTTGGTCAGGTTGCTCGCCATGGAGTTGACGTTGTCGGTCAGGTCCTTCCACGTGCCGGCAACACCTGGCACGGCCGCCTGGCCGCCGAGCTTGCCCTCGGTGCCCACCTCGCGGGCCACGCGGGTCACTTCGGAGGAGAAGCCGTTCAGCTGGTCCACCATCGTGTTGATGGTTTCCTTCAGCTCCAGGATCTCGCCCTTCACGTCCACGGTGATCTTGCGCGAAAGGTCGCCGCGCGCGACGGCCGTCGTGACGGTCGCGATGTTGCGCACCTGGGCCGTCAGGTTGGTCGCCATCGCGTTGACGGAGTCGGTCAGGTCCTTCCAGGTGCCGGCCACGCCGGGCACGACGGCCTGGCCGCCCAGGCGCCCGTCGGTGCCCACCTCGCGGGCCACGCGCGTCACTTCCGACGCGAACGAGCGCAGCTGGTCCACCATCGTGTTGGTGGCTTCCTTGAGCTGAAGGATTTCGCCGCGCACGTCGACGGTGATCTTCTTGGAAAGGTCGCCGTTTGCCACCGCGATGGTCACGTCGGCGATGTTGCGCACCTGGGCCGTGAGGTTGCCGGCCATCTGGTTGACGGAGTCGGTCAGGTCCTTCCAGACGCCCGACACGCCCTTCACCTGCGCCTGGCCGCCGAGCTTGCCCTCGGTGCCCACCTCGCGGGCCACGCGGGTCACCTCACTCGTGAACACCGAGAGCTGCTCGATCATCGTGTTGACCAGTCGCGCCGAGCGCAGGAACTCGCCCTTCAGTTCGCGGCCGTCCACCTCCAACTCCATGGCCTGGCTCAGGTCTCCCTTGGCGACGGCGCCGATGGTGCGGGCGATTTCAGCGGTCGGCCGCACGAGGTCATCCATCAGCGAATTGATGGACTCCACCTTCGTGGCCCAGGAGCCCAAGGCGCCGGGCAGCGTCATGCGGTGCTTGAGGCGCCCTTCCTTGCCCACGGTCGCACTCAGCCGCGCCACCTCGGACGCGATGCGCGCCTCCTGCGCCGTGATCTGGTTGAAGGCGGCAGCGATCTGGCCGTCGACATCGGCCCAGTCATTGGGCAGGCGCACGGAGAAGTCGCCGTCACGAAACGCCATCAGCGCCGCGAGGATCTGACGCGAGCGGGGAGCGCTGGATTCGGTGAGCTGCTCTCGCGCGTCGGGCTTGGCCTTCGCCGCCTTGGAGACAACAGCACGCTTCTTGGGGGACTGCTCCGCAATCGTGGTGCCCATGATCGACCCATCCAGTTTCTATCTTGATGTTGCCAGGCCGGCGGCACAACCACTCCTCCCGGGTGCGCCCACCGCTCAACGGCACCGGACTCTAGCAGTCCATCAGGCGCATTTCATCGCGTATCCGAGGCGCCCGAGACGCTTGGCGGCAACGGCGGCTTGTAAGTGGCATGCCGTCCTACAACCTGCGGCGAGCCGAAATTGCATCGTGCCGGTTCGCCATGTCCCTGCCCCATCGGAGACCCCAGATGCCCACCCCCCGCAAGCCCATCAGCGGCTCCAAAGCCCCCGCCCGCAACACCGACAGCGGTCCGGCCAATCCCTCGCCGCACGACGCTGGCGATACCGCCACACGCAAGGCGGAGCAAACGGGCGACCTCGCTGCGGCCATGCCCTTCAACGCCAACAAGACCGCCGAGCATGGCCAGGCAAACGGCCTGCGCCCACCCACCGGCGCGACCGTGAAGCCGCCCTCGCGCCTGCCCTCCGGCAGCACGCTGTCCGAAGCCAATGCCTCGGCCAAGACCGGCGGCGTTGCAGCCGACGGCAGCAACCCGACCACCGGGCCGCTGGACCGCGTGCGCGTGGACAGCAGCGGCCAGCGGCTGACAACCAACCAGGGCGTGCCGATCGCCGACAACCAGAACTCCCTGAAGGCCGGCACGCGCGGCCCGGTGCTGCTGGAAGACTTCATCCTGCGCGACAAGCTCACGCACTTCGACCACGAGCGCATCCCTGAGCGCATCGTGCATGCGCGCGGCTCGGCGGCGCACGGTTTCTTCGAGGCCTACGAGCCCATCCCCCACCTGACCAAGGCAGCCCCGTTCAAGGAAGCCGGCAAGATCACGCCGGTGTTCGTGCGCTTCTCCACCGTGCAGGGCGAGCGCGGCTCCAAGGACACGGCGCGCGACGTGCGCGGCTTCGCCGTCAAGTTCTACACCGACGAAGGCAACTGGGACCTGGTCGGCAACAACATCCCGGTGTTCTTCATCCAGGACGCGATGAAGTTCCCCGACCTCGTGCATGCGGTCAAGCCCGAGCCGCACAACGGCATGCCGCAGGCCGGCAGCGCGCACGACACCTTCTGGGACTTCGTCTCCCTGATGCCCGAGTCCACCCACATGCTGATGTGGGCCATGAGCGACCGTGGCATCCCGCGCAGCTACGCAACGATGCAGGGCTTCGGCGTGCACACCTACCGGCTCGTCAACGATGCCGGCGAGTCGGTGTTCGTCAAGTTCCACTGGAACCCCAAGTTCGGCACCCATTCGCTGGCCTGGGACGAGGCCGTGAAGATCTCCGGCGCCGACCCCGACTACCACCGCCGCGACCTCTGGGAGCGCATCGAAAGCGGCGCCTACCCCGAGTGGGAGCTGGGCCTGCAGGTGTTCACCGAGGAACAGGCCGACAAGTTCTCGTTCGATGTGCTGGACGCCACCAAGCTCATCCCCGAGGAGATGGTCCCCATCCAGCCCGTTGGCCGCATGGTGCTGAACCGCAACCCCGACAACTTCTTCGCCGAGACCGAGCAGGTCGCCTTCTGCACGGCCAACATCATCCCGGGGCTGGACTTCTCCAACGACCCGCTGCTGGCCGGCCGCATCCATTCCTACGTGGACACGCAGATCAGCCGCCTGGGCGGCCCCAACTTCCACGAGATCCCGATCAACTCACCCATCGCGCCGGTGCACAACAACCAGCGCGACGGCATGCACCGCCAGGCCATCCACCGCGGCCGCGTGTCCTACGAGCCCAACTCGCTGGGCGGCGGCTGCCCCTTCCAGGCGGGCGCCGAGCAGGGCTTCACGTCCGTCGCGACGCGCCTGCGCGCCAAGGAAGACCAGGCCAAGGTGCGCGCCAAGCCCGAGTTGTTCGCCGAGCACTACAACCAGGCCACGCTGTTCTTCAACAGCCAGACGCCCGTCGAGCAGGCCCACATCGCTGCCGCCTTCCGCTTCGAGCTGAGCAAGGTGACGGTGCCCGCCATTCGCCAGCGCGTCGTGTCCATGCTGAGAAATGCGTCGGAAGCGCTCGCCGCCAAGGTGGCCGAGGGGCTGAACATGTCGCCGCTGCCCGAGCCGATGCCGCGCGCCCTGGCCCGCAAGATCAAGCCGGAGATCAGCAAGTCGCCCCCGCTGTCGCTGACGGCGCGACCGGGCGACGGGTCCGTCAAGGGCCGCAAGGTGGCGGTGTTCGTGGCGGACGGCTGCGTGGGCCGGAGCGCCATGGACGTGCATGCGGCGCTGTTCAACGCAGGCGCCGTGCCCCGCTTCGTCGCACCGCGCATCGGGCCGGTTGCTACCGAGGACGGCGTCGCCATCGAGGCGGACGCCTCGCTGGAAAACGAACCCGCTTTCCTGTTCGACGCGCTGGTGCTGCCGGACGGCGCAGCTGCCGTGGTGGCGCTGTCGGCCGACGGCAATGCCATGGCCGGCATCCGCGACCAGTTCCGTCATTGCAAGACCATCCTTGCCCTGGGCGCCGGTGCCGATCTGCTGGACATTGCCGGTGTACCGCGTGTGCTGCCCGATGGCGAGCCCGACCCCGGCATTGCCGTCACGCGCGACGCTGCGGCCGGCGCCAAGGCGCTGATCCGCGGCCTGGCGTGCCACCGTCACCCGGAGCGGGAGACCGACCCGCCCATCGTCTGAGGCATTCCCGGAGGATTCCATGACCTTCGCATCCCAGAAGACCGAGACGCTGGGCTCCATGCCCAGCACCACCAGCGCAGCCTACGCGGGGCGCTCGCGGCTGCTGACGGCGTTCGACCACTTTGCTTCGGCGGCCACGCGATGGTGCGGCACGCCCATCGCGTTCTGCCTCGCCCTGGCCACCGTCGTGGTCTGGGCCGCGCTGGGGTCGCTCTACGCCTACTCAGAGAACTGGCAGCTGGTCATCAACACCGGCACCACCATCGTCACCTTCCTGATGGTGTTCCTGATCCAGCAAAGCCAGAACAAGGACAGCGTGGCCCTGCACCTGAAGCTCAACGAACTGCTGGCCGCGCACCGCAGCGCGAGCAATCGCATGATCGGTATCGAGACGCTCGACGAGCAGGACCTGCGAGAGGTCGCGGAGTTCTACACGCGGCTGGCCGAGCGGGCCAAGACCTCGGGGCCGGTCAAGGAGATCCATTCCATCGACGAGGACGGCATGCCCACGACCCACCAGCCGGCGGCAGCTAGCCTTCGCAGTGGCGGCGCTTGAACACGAAGGTGAACGTGGTGCCCTCCCCGCGTGAGGACGTGACGCTCACCGTGCCCTGGTGGGCCTGCGCAATGGCTTTGACGATGAAGAGGCCCAGGCCGACGCTGCGCGCCGACTGATCCGCCGGCGCGCCACCGCGGATCAGCGGCTCGAAGAGGCGATCCAGCAGTTCGGCGGGCACTGGCTCGCCGAAGTTGTGGACCTTCAGCGTGCAGTCGTTGTCGTCGCCCAGCGAGGTCACGGTGATCGTGCCGCCCGGCTGGCCGTAGGTCACGGCATTGGCCACCAGGTTGCCCAGCAGCTGCGCGATGCGGTCGGCGTCGGGGAAGCAGTCCGCATGCCCCTGGGCGGCGTGGACGATGGGGTGGCCGGGGAAGGACAGCTTCAGCTCCTCGACGCAGCGGCTGATGAGCTCATGGAAGTTCATGGGCTGGCGAGTCACGGCCAGCCCGTGGCCGACGCGCACGAGCGTGAAGTCGAGCAATTCGTCGATGAGTCGCTTGGCGCGCTGCGACGAGCGGTTGACGTTCTCCAGCACCTTCTTGTGCTTGGGATTCAAGCTGCCGTCGCGGGCCAGCAGGCTGGCGCCCATCATGATGGCTGACAGCGGGTTGCGCAGGTCGTGGCTGACGATGCCGATCATCTGCTCGGCGAACAGCGCGCGGTCCTCCGCATCGGCGCTCTTGCGGGCCAGCTCCGTGACGGCCTGGCGCAACTGCGCCTGCGCCGCCTGAAGGATCTCCTGAGCACTCACCTCGCGCTGGGCCAGCTCGTCGGCGCGCCTGCGTTCGAGCACCAGCTGACGCTCGTACTTGTTGCGCTCCTCGGCCATCGCCACCGAGACCACGTCATAGGCCGCGCCATCGGCGCCCTTGCGCACGGCGTTCAGCATGACGGTCAAGCGCCGCCCATCGCTGTGGCAGAGCTCGAACTTGACCTCCGAGATGGAGCGCTGGATCTGCAGGATGGGCATCCAGTGCGTCTGGTGAAAAATGCGCCCGCCGACGGTGAACAAGTCCTGCAGCTTCCTGAGCCCCACCAGCTCTTGCGCCGTGTAGCCCGCCCAGCTGCACAGCGTGGCGTTCACCTGCAGGATGTTGCCCTTCGCGTCGGTGACCATGAGGCCCACGGGCACCTCGTCGAGCAGACGCTCGAGCGCAGGGCAGGCGGGCGGGGCGGGTGTCACTAGAGCGCCAGCGTGGCCAGGAAGCGGTCGATGGCGGCGGCGCTGGCGCTGGGGGCGCTCAGGTGCGGGCAGTGGCCGACGTTGTCCACCACCTCAAGCGTCGCCTTCGGCAGCACGCGGTGCATGTACTCGCCCACGGCGACGGGGGCAATGATGTCTTCGGTCGACTGGATGAGCAGCGTCGGCTCCTGCAGCCCGGCCAGGTCGGCGCGGTGGTCCGACAGAAAGGTCACCCGCGCGAACTGCTTGGCGATGTCGGGGTCGGTGCGGCAGAAGCTCTCTGTCAGTTCCAGCCCCAGCTCCGGCCGTTCCGGCACGCCCATGATGGCCGGCGCCATATTGCTGGCCCAGCCGAGGTAGTTGGACTCCAGCATGTCGAGCAGGCCGTCGATGTCCGCCCGCGAGAAGCCGCCGACGTAGTCGCCGTCATCGATGTAGCAGGGCGACGGCCCGATCATGATGTGCGCCGCGATGGCGCCCGGCGCGCGCAAGCCCGCCAACATGCCGATCATGGCGCTGACGGAATGCCCCACAACGACGACCGGGCCGGCGCCGCATTCCTGGATCACCTCGATCAGGTCTGCCGCATAGCCATGCAGCGAGTTGTACTTGTCGCGGTCGTAAGCCGACAGATCGGACCGGCCGCTGCCGACATGGTCGAAGGTGACGGTGCGAAAGCGCTGTGCGTACTGAGGTGCCAGCAGGCGCCACATGTGTTGGTCACAGCCAAAGCCGTGCGCGAAGACGACCGTGGCCGGGCCTGCGCCGCTGACATGGACGTTGTTGCGATGGGAAACGCTCATCGTGGGAGCCTTCTTGCTCGGAGCCCGATCGATCCAAGCGACGTCCGGTGCGTAGGTCATTATTGCCGCCTGGGCTCAAGCCAGGCCGCATGCACCGTTTGGGTGACGCAGCGCGCTGCCAACACATCGCGAAAGCTCTTCAGAGCCTACACGCGAGGCCATCGCATCTGACTAGGATGGACTTGTCACGGCGCCTCGCGCCGGCCGTCTCTTTCCTGCTTGAAATCCATGAAAACCTTTTGCTGCGAACGCTGCGCTGCGCGCGTGTTCTTCGAGAACGTCTCCTGCGGCGCCTGCAATGCGCAGCTGGGCTTCATCCCTGCCGAGCTGACCCTCGGTTCCTTCGAGGTCGACGAAGCTGGCCACTGGCTGCGGCTTTCCGGTAACGCCGATGCTGATGCCGATGCTGGGGCCGGCTTGCGCTGCTGCGCCAACCACCAGGCGCCGGTCTTCTGCAACTGGATGGTCGAGGCAGACGATGTGGAGCCGCGCTGCCTGTCGTGCCGCACTACACAGGTGCACCCGGTGCTCGACAAGGGCGAGAACCCAGCGTACTGGCACCGCATCGAGGCCGCCAAGCGCCAACTCGTCTACAGCCTGGCCTCATGGGGGCTGCCCTTCCCCAGCAAGGCCGAGGACGCGCCGAACGGCGTGGCCTTCGAGCTGCTGGAGCAGGTCAACCCGGAGGAGCATGTGCTGACTGGCCACGACGACGGCCTCATCACGCTCAACATCGCCGAGGCCGACGACGCGCACCGTGAAAAGGCGCGCGCCCAGCTGCACGAGCCCTATCGCACGCTGCTGGGCCACTTTCGCCATGAGATCGGCCACTACTACTGGGACCGCCTGATCTGGAACACGCCCTGGCTGGACAAGTACCGCGAGCTGTTCGGCGACGAACGTGCCGACTACGCCGAAGCGCTGGAGAAGCACTACGCCGCGCCGCTGGCCGATTGGCAGAGCCGCTTCGTCAGCGCCTATGCCAGCTCCCACCCATGGGAGGACTGGGCCGAATGCTGGGCGCACTACATGCACCTGCAGGACGGCCTGGAGACGGCCACCTCCTGGGGCCTGCAGCTGGACCATGCGGTGCCGGGCGGCGCTGCGGTGCGCGCCGAGGCCATTGGCGCCGACGAGACGCAGCTGCAAGCCAAGATCGTCAGGCACTGGCTGCCCGTCTCCCAGTTCATCAATGCCATGTCCAGAAGCCTGGGCGGCCGTGACAGTTATCCCTTCGTGATGCCTGACGCGGTGCTCGACAAGCTCGCCTTCATCCACCAGGTGATCCGCGCGGGCGTGCGCGGCGACATGCCGATGAACTTCCTGCCCCGCCCCGTTGAACAAGTCGCGGTCGAACCTGAACCCGCAGAAAGCATCGCCGCATGATCCGCATCGAACTGCAAGTCCAGTTGAAATACGAGGTCAGCGCGCCGGGCGCGGACTTCATCTTCAACATCCACCCCGCCTACACGCCGCGCCAGCGGGTCTCGGCCGAGCATCTGACGCTGAGCCAGGCCATCGGTTCCGAGCTGCAGACCGACCCCAACACCGGCAACCGCCACCTGCGCCTGCAGGCACTGCCGGGCGAGTTGGAGATCAAGTACGAAGCCACCATGGAGCTGGCCCACCGCCAGGACCGGCCCGCAGACCTGCACGAGGTGCCGGTACACCAGCTGCCGCTGGACGTGCTGCGCTACATCTACCCCAGCCGCTATTGCCAGTCGGACCGTCTCATCAAGCTCGCCACGGCCGAATTCGGCGGCATCCCCGCCGGCTACGAGCGGGTGCAGGCCATCGCACGGTGGATACAGGAGCGCGTGTCGTTCGCGTCGAACACCTCCAACTCCACCACCTCTGCGGTAGACACGCTGATCGAACGCGTCGGCGTCTGCCGCGACTTCACCCACTTGATGGTGGCGCTGTGCCGCGCGCTCAACATCCCGGCCCGCTTTGCGACCGGCACTGACTATGGCGCCGACCCGATCCTGGGGCCGCCGGACTTCCATGCCTATGCCGAGGTCTACCTGGGCGGCCACTGGTACATCTTCGACCCCTCCGGCACAGCCATCCCGATGGGCTTCGTGCGCTTCGGCACCGGCCGCGACGCGGCGGACGTGGCCTTCGCCACCATCTTCGGCACCGTCAACTCCTGGGCGCCGTTCATACGGACGACCGCGCTCACAGACGGCAGCGCCGACCTGGTCCTACCCCACCATTGCGCGATGGCGCTCTCCACGGACGGCAGCCTCGACTAAAAAGGCGCGCCCCGGCGCAGCGATCACTGCAGACGCCTGGCTAGGGCCATCGACGTCAGTGCTGTGACGCAGCGGCGAGTGCCCGCCATTCGCGCCGCGCCACGAGCGAGAACGCGATGCATGCGGCCACCGACAGCGCCACCGCGAACCAGGTCTCCAGCGAGCCGTCGCCACCGTCGGGCGATTCGTCGAACAGCAGCTCGAACCACTGCGGCTCGATCAGCGTCGCGATGCAGGCCGCGGCGCTGCACAACGCCAACAGGGTGGCAATCGCGAGCCGCAGGCGGTGGTTCTTGGGCATCGGTCCTCCGGCACTAGCCCGTCAGTGGGCGGCTGATTCTTCAGGCGCCACCGGCGGGTGTCAACGCGATGCGCATTGCGGATGCCCGACAAGGTAGGGGTTGTGAGCCTCCAGGCCGCTTGGCATCGTCAGACGCGGCCCACACAAGAGCCGAAGAGGAGACATCGGCATGACCCTCGCTGCGCGTTGGCGCCCGGCCCCATGATCGTCAAGCCCATGATCGGCGATTGGGAAGTGACGGGCATCACCGCCATCCGTGCGGTGGAGCGTCGGCGCCTCGCACGCATGGGCGTGCCAGGCCTTGACGGCGATCTGCAGCAGGACATGGGCCACGAAAGCCTGGCCGTCGAGATCCGCGGCAGCCTGCAGGGCGACGATCTGCGCGACACCTTCCTCACCGCCGTGCGCGAACGGCATCTGGCCGGCGAACCGCTGGCCTTCGTGGCGGACATCGTCGCTGCCACCAAGCTGGACCGGGTGCTCGTCGAGGCCTGCGAAGTGCTGGAGTCCAACGACTGGGCCGAGCATGTGCGCTACCGCCTGGTGCTGCGCGAATACGTCGAGCCGCCGGAGCCACCCGCGCCCATGGACGACCTGGGTGCCGACCTCGGCCTGGAGCTCGACGCGCTGGCCGACCTGGGCCTGGACGGCCTGGCCCTCCCCGACCTGCTGGGCGACGTGCCGACGCTCGGCGACCCCGTCGCACCGGTGCAGCCGGCGCTCGACGGCGTGCGCGCCGCCACCGCAGGCCTGTCCGAGGCGATGGGCGCGTTGGCCAGCCTGTTCACCTCGCCTCCGCCGGCCTGACCATCATGAGCGACTGCGCCCTCGTCGAAGGTCTTCGCGACCGCCTCGGTGTCGCCGACACCGGCGCGGCGGTGGGCGCGATCGGGGGTCACTTCAACGTCGGCGTCAGCCTGCCGGCCATCGACCTGGGCGGCCTGTCGGACATCACGTCGCGGCTGGGCGTGGACGCCGGGCCGCTGCAGGCGGCGGGCGGCCGCATCGCCGGGCAGCTCACCGGCGTGGCCGGCGGGCTGGACCCGTCAGGCATGGTCGCGCCGCTGCTGCAGCTGGCCAGCCAGGCCGAACAGCTGGCGGGGGCCGATCCCGCCGCCATCCTGCAGCGCATCACCAGCCGCGTGTCCGGCGGCAGCGACGATGGCCTGGCCAAGCTGCAGCGCGTGCTGGGCGGCGTCTCCGAAGGCGCGCAGGACGGCGCGGTGCAAGGCGTCGTTGCGCTCGGCCGCGCGCTGCTGCCGGCGCTGCCCGAGAGCCCGCTTGCGGCTTTGGGCACCTGGGGCGGCGGCATCACCAGCTTCATCACGCTGGCCGGCGGGCTGATGGCCGTGGAGGGGCGCTCGCGCGTCATCCAGCAGGCGCCTGCGTTGGTGTGGGAGCGCCTGGCGCCGCTGCGCGAAGGCCGCCTGACCAAGCTCGCCGCCTGGGCCGGCAACCCGCTGCTCGCGCAGGTAGCCCTGCGGCCCGACGACGCGGCCGTGCAGCAAGCCGTGGCCGGCTATGCGCGCGAACTGGTGCTGGCCGTGCGTGAACTGGAAGACGCCGTCGGCACCGCCGAGGTCACGCTGGCCTACGAAGACCCGCAGCGCATCGCCTTGCAGCTCACGGCGCTGGAGCCGCTGCTTGCGTCGGTCGGGCCCGAGCCGCTGCAGGCCCTGTGCGCCGACCTGTCGGGCCGGCTGTCGCCGGTCATTTCAGGCGCCGGCAATGCGGCCGGCGGCGGGCTGGACGCGCAGATCGACCAGGCGCTGGCCTTGGTCGGCCAACTGGTGGCGGCAGTCAATGCCATCGATGCCGCCGCCCTCTCGGCGCCGGTGCGCAATGCCATTGGCAGCCTGACCAGCGGCCTGAACGCAGTGGCCGACGGCATAGGCAGCGGCGTCGGCATCGTCACCACCGCGCTGCACACGGTGCGCGACGCCGTGCTGGCGGTCGACCTGCGCCCGCTGGCCGATGCGGTGCGCGCGGTGATACAGCCGCTCGCCGATGCGCTGGAGGCGCTAGACGCCCTGCTCGCCACGGCCATGGCCGCCATCGGCGACACGCTGGACCTGGCGCAGCAGGCCATCACGACGGCGAAGAACGCCATCCTCAGCGCCGCTGGTGCGCTGAAGGACGCCTTCGATAGCCTCGCCGCCGCGGTCCAGGCGCTCGACCTGCCCGGCAAGATCCGCGACCTGCAGGGCGGCATTGCCACCGTGGCCGGCGAGCTCAACCGCATCCGCCTCGAGCCCTTCTTCGACACCTCGCGCGACGTGATGAGCACGGCCGCCGACGCACTGCGGCTGGTGCCGGTGGACATCCTGCCCGACGACATCAAGAGCAAGCTCGTCGAGGTCTGCGCCACCGTGCGCGCCATCGACTTCGCCAGCCAGGTGCGCGTGCCGCTAACGACGCAGCTCGACGCCATCCTGAACGAGTTCGACACCGACGTTCTCGGGCAGGTGGCGGTGTTCCACCAGCAGCTGGTCGCCTTCCTGACCAGCATCGACCCGACCCAGCCGCTGGCCGACCTGGAGCGCCGTTTTGACGAAGACCTGATCCAGCCCCTGCTGGCACTGGACCCGGACGCGCTGCTCAAGCCCGCCACGGACGCCATCGCCGATGTGCAGCGGCGCATTGCCGCCATCGACCTCCACACGTCCGTGCTCGGGCCGGTCGAGGCCGCCTTCGCCCAGGTTCTGGCCCTGATCGACCAGGCCAACCCCGCCACCGTGCTTCAGCCGGTGGCCGACCGCATCACCGCCCTGCGCACGCAGATCGACCAAGCCATCGGCCTGTCCACCTGGGCCGACACGCTGGACCAGGCCCATGCCCAGCTCAGCGGCGTGCTGGACCGCGTGGACTTGGGCGAGCTGGTGCCGCGCCTGGAGGCCGGCTACCAGCTGCTGCTCAACGGCCTGCGCGACGTGCCCGGCGGCGGCGCCATCGGCTCGCTGGTGGCGATGCTGGTGCAGCAGGTGGTGCCGGTATCGCCGGCCAGTTGGCTCACCGTGCAGCGCTGGCTCGATGCCGGCGGTGCGGCGGCCGAGGTGAAGGCGCGCATGGTCGGGGCAAGGGCACAGCTGCAGGCGATCGCAGATGCGTTGCAGGCCGCCGACGTGGCCGGCACGGTCAGCCGGCTGACGCCCATGCACACCCAGCTGATTGCCGCGCTCAACGCACTGCCGGCCGACCATGTGCTGCGCCTGCGCTTCGCCTCCGTGCTGGCCGCCAGCCCGGCCGAACGCCTGGCCCCACTGTCCGCCGGCACGGGCCGCCTGCTGGCGGTGGCCCGCGCCGGCACGGCGGCCTTGCTGCCGCTGGCCAGCTCGGGCTTCAGCCACACCGACCTGGCGCGCGACCGCCTGCGCGCCGGCCTGCTGCCGCTGGCCGCGCTGAAAGACCAGCTGCTCGGCCTGGTGCGCCGCTTCGGCGTCGACCCGGTCGGCCGCGACATGGGTGCCGTCTTCGCCGAGCTGCTGGCCGCGATGCGCCCGTCGCGCGTGCTGGCGGCGCTGCAGCCGGTGCTGGACGCGCTCAAGGCCAAGATCGACGCCCTCGTCGTCACCGGCCTCGTGACGCCGTTGAAGGAAGGCATCGCCGCGCTGCAAGCCATCCTGGCGCGCATCGACCTCGCGCCCGTCGTCGCCGAGCTCGTGGCCATCCACGCGGCGGTGCGCGGCCAGGTCGCGTCGCTGTCACCGCAGGCCCTGCTGGGCGACGTGCTCACGGCCTTCGACGAGCTGCAGCAACACCTGGCCAGCTACGACCCGCTCGCGCCGGCGCGCACCGCCATCAATGCCTTCAAGGCCGCCGTGGCGGAGCTGGCCGCGCCCGGCAGCGTGGTGCGGCCCACGGTGCTGTTTGCCGGTGTCGTCTCGGTGCACCACGACTTCACCAGCGCGGTCGCCAGCATCGACGTGCGCAACCTGCTCAAGCCGGTGCTCGACGCGCTGCACGGCCTGGTGCAGCAGCTCGACGAAGGCCTGCTGTCCACCGAGGACGCCTTCGGCGACCTGCAATCGGCGCTGCCGGCCTAGGGAACAGACCGCCATGCTGCTGCACCGCCTCATCGATGCCGTCGCCGCCCGCCTGACTGCAGCGCTGCCCGGCGTCAACGTCGGCAGCGCCATGCCGCGCGCCATAGCCGACCTGCCGGCCATCGTGCTGAGCGTCGCCGAAGCCGAGTCGCTGGGCGCCGGCGTGGGCGCGCAGCCGCTCGGCCTGACAACCGGCGCGCTGCAGCTGCAGACCAGCATCTCCTTGACCAATCCGGTGCTGGTGTTCCCCGACGAGACGGTCGAGTTGCTCAGCGCCGACCGGCTCACGCTGCAGTTGCCGCATGGCCCGCTGGTGGACCCCGACGGTGGCGACATCGGCCCGCTGGCGCCCGGTGCCGTGGTGCTGCGCCGCGGCAACGTGACCTTCACGCTGGTCGACGGCGTGCCCGGGGCGGGCGAGGTGCAGGTCGACCGCACGACGGCAATAGCCACCTTCGGCGCACCGCTGGCCGCCACCGGCACGCTGCAGGCCAGCTACTTCATCGGCCAGTGGGAGAGCGACAGCGTGCGCCTGCTCGCCACGCTGCAGGCCGACGTGTTCGCTGCCGGTGCCGCCGCGCTGGATGCGCTGTGCCGCCTGCTGGCCGGCACGATGGAAGGCCACGGCATCGCCGGCCTGTCGCAGCTGGAGCCCAGCGCCTGGGGCGCCATGGCGGCGCCGACCACGTCCGGCGCGCCCGGCGGCACCACGTTCACGCGCAGCATCCGCTGGCGCTGCAAGTTCGAGTACGCCGACCCGCGCATCGTCACCGGCGGCGGGCCGATCCAAAGCATCGCGGTGACGCTGACCCCGCACCCAGGCGCGCAGCCCGAGACCTTCACCCTCGACAAGGAAGCAACATGAGCGAAGCCATCGCCGAGATGATCCTCCCATCCACCTACATCGAGGTGAGGGCCGAAGGCCTGATCGGTGTCGGCTCCATCGCCACCGGCAACATCGGCATCGTCGGCACCGCCGCGCGCGGGCCGGTGGGCGAGGTCGTCGCCCTGGGCGGCTACAGCGACGCGCTGGACGCCTTCGGCCTTTACGACCCGCTGGCCGCGCCGCGGCTGGCCGGCAACCCCTTGTCGCTGGTGCGCACGCTGGAGCAGGCCTTTGCCGGCGGCGGGCGCTCCGTCTATGCCGTGCGCATCGCCAACGGCGCGCCGGTCAGAGCCACGGCGGACATCCGAACGGCAGGCGACGCCGCCGGCTTCACGATGACCGCCAAGGACGCCGGCACCTGGGCCAACGGCATCCGCTACACGCTGACGCAGGCCGCTGCGGCCGACCCCTGGGTGCTGAAGCTGGCCATCGCCAACACCAAGGAAGAGTTCAGCGGCGCCACCACCRCCGACCTGCATGCCGCGCTGGCCGCCAGCACGCTGGTCACCGTGGGCGTGCTGGCCAACGGCGCGGCCGCACCGGTGCCGGTAGCCGCCAGCACGCCGCTGGCGGGCGGCAGCGACGGCGCCAATGCCAGCGCCGCCGACCTGGCCGCCGGCCTGGCGCTGCTGGCCGACCAACCGGTCAACATCGTCATCGTCGCCGGCTTCGGCGCCGATCAGGCCAAGGGCGCCATCGGCGCTCACCTGGAGGCGAGCGAGAACGAGGGCCGCGAGCGCATCGCCGTGCTGGGCGCCAAGAGCGCTGCGCTGGCCGACGTCGAAGCCGACATTGCCACGCTGAACGACGACCGCATCGTGCTCGTCGCGCCCGGCCTGAAGGCCACCGATGCCGCCGACGGCAAGGCCGTGGACCTGCCGCCCAGCTACCTGGCCGCCGTGGTGGCCGGCAAGCTTGCCACGCTGGCGCCGCACATCAGCCTGACCAACAAGACTCTGCCCATCGACGGCCTGCTGGGCCCCTACAACACCACCAACTACAAGAAGCTGCTGCAGGAGCGCGTGCTGCTGGTGCGGCAGAAGTTCGGCTTCCAGGTGGTCAAGGGCATCACCACCGAGAACGCGGCCTTCACGCAGATCAGCGTGCGCCGCATCGTCGACTACGCCAAGGCCGGCGTGCGGCTGGGCAGCGACCCCTACATCGGCCGCCTCAACAACGCCCGCGTGCGCGCCGCGCTGAAGGCCACGCTGGACGGCTTCCTGAGCCAGATGGTGGTCGACGAGATGCTTGTCGGCTACCAGCTGGACGTGTCTGCCACCCGCGCGCAGGAGATCCGCGGCATCTGCGCCGTCACGATGACGCTGATGCCCACCTTCAGCATCGACTTCATCCGCGTCACGATGAACCTGCAGTGAGGAGCGACCCAACATGCCCAACACCCACACCTTCACCGGCCTGGACGGCTCCATCAGCGTGGCCGTGGAAGCCGGCCCCGAGGGCGATGCCGCCAAGGGCATCGCCGAGACCTACCAGCTCACGCCCATCGGCCGCGCCACCGGCGTGACGGTGCGCGTGATCAGCGAGATCCGGCCCTTCCACGAGATCGGCCAGCGCTACGCCACGGAGCTGCGCTCCGGCAACGTCAACATCACCGGCACCATCGGCCGCGCCCATGTCAACGGCGCGCTGCTGCGGCTGATGCTGGGCGAAGGCGGCGCCGGCACGCGCCCGGCCGGCGGCTTCGTCAGCCCCACGTTCAACCTCAGCTTGCGCATGGAAAACGCCGCCTTCCCCGGCAACAGCGCCACCGTCACGGTGCACGGCGTCAAGCTGGACGGCTGGAGCTTCTCCATGCCCGAGGACGACTTCGTCATGGAGGAGGTCACGTTCAAGGGCTTGTGGGTCGCGGCTGAAGACGCGGCGGCGGCATGAGCCTCAGCGCGGAAGACCTGCTGCTGGCGGGTGGCGCCACGCACCGCATTGCGGTGCCGGCGCGCGTGCTCGACCCGGCCGCGCCGCCCGATACGCCGCCCGGCGAGGTGGTGCTGCGCCCGCTGCGGCTGGCGGAGCTGGCACGCATCGCCAAGGCCGCCAAGGAAGACGGCCACCTCACCGGCGTGCTGATGGTGCAGCAGGCCCTGGTGGAGCCGGCGATCAGCGTCGAGCAGGCCAACCGCCTGCACGCCGGGCTGGTGCAGCACCTGCTGCTGGAGGTCAACCGCATCAGCGGCCTGGCCATCAGCGCCGACGAGCTCGAGCAGGCCGTGCAGGCCCCGCTGGCCAAGGCCTGCTTCACGCTGGCACGCGAGTTCGGCTGGACCGCCGAGCAGTGCGCCAACCTCAGCGTCGGCCAGGTGCTGCTGTACCTGGAGATGGCCGCTCGCGAGCGGCGCTGATATGCAGAACGCCACCCGCCCGCTGAAGCTGCTGCTGGACCGCCTGGCCGGCGTGCGCTGGGCGCCGCTGGCGGCGCCGGTGGACGGCGCGCTGGCGGGGCCCGACCTGCAGCTGGCGGCGTTCTCGCCGGACCCGTTCGCATCGCTGCAGCGCGACGCGGTGGCGGCCGAGGCCGTGGCGGAGCACGGCGCGTCACCGCGCGCGCGCCGGCCTGCGGCAGGCCCTGGCACGGCGGCACGCCTGCCACGRCTGCCGTCGCCGCCGCCCGTCGCCTTGTCGCCGTCGCACGTACTGGGCGAAGCAACGCTGGCCGATGCACCGCACTGGCGCCCGCGCCCGGCTGCGCCCGGCCTGGTCGAGCGCGTGCCCATGCCTTGGCCGGCCTTGCCCAAGGCGCGTGAAGCCAGCGGCGTCCCGGCACTGGAAACCGCAGCGGTGCAGGCGCTGATCGCCCGTTTCGCGCCGGCCGCCGACACACCGCCGCTGGACAGCGCGCAACTGCGCGCGCTGGCGGCGCCCCAGGTCGCGAAGGCGCCGTCGGCGGCATCGGCTGACACGCCGCCGGCCGCACGGCAAGCCGCGCCCGTGCCGGCGCCGCTGCGCCATGCACTGGTGGAGCCCACCGCTGCCACAGCCATCGCGCGGCGGCCCTTGCCCGAGCCGCCGGCAGCAGCCGACGCTGCACGCGCAAGCCGCCCGGATGCCAACTCGCTGCCCACGCCGCGCGGCCGCACGTCGGCACTGGCCGAACTGCTGCAGCGCTGGCCCGGCACGCAGTCCGTCGACACGGACGCGCCGGCACCGCCTGCCGACCTCATGCCGCCACCGGCCGCCGAGTTCGCGCCCATGCCCTCGGCGCCCGGCGCGCCGCTGTCGTTTGCCGACCTGCCCGCCGCCTTCGGCACCGACCTGCCCCGCCCGCAGGCCGTGGCCAGCGATCTGCAGTTCACGCGCACGCTCGAACGAGTGCTGCTGGCCGAAGTGCGCCGGCAAGGCCTGGAGCCTGAGTCATCATGAGCCGCTTCACGCCGGTGGCGCGCATCACCCTCGACGGCCAGGCGCTGACCGCGCCCGAGGCCGCACTGCTGCGCGCCGAGGTCACGCTGGGCCTGGGCCCGGCGCACGACCGTTGCTGGCTGGAGCTGCATGCCTTGTCGCGCAACGTGCCCTCGCCCGGCGGCCAGGTGGCCGTGGCGCTGGGCTTCGACGGCGCGCCCGAGGACATCTTCACCGGCACCGCGGTGCGCGTGGAGCGTCGCCCGCAAGGCGCCTGGGTCGAATGCTTCGCGCCGTCGTGGAAGCTCGCACAGCGCCGCGCCGCGCAGGCCTGGGTGGGCCAGGGCGCGACGCAGATCGTCAACGACATGCTGGGCGATGCCGGCGTCGATGCCGGCACCGTGGGCGCCGACCTCGACGTGGCGGTCTTCCATGCCGACGACCGCCGCTCGCGCTGGGCCCACCTCGTGCGGCTGGCGCAGCTGGCGGGCTGCGACGTGGCCAGCACGCCGCTCGGCGCGCTGGACGTGCGCCCGCCCAGGACCGGCCCCGCCAGCGCCACGCTGCGCCGCGGCGCCGAGCTGATCGCCTGGCGCGCTGCGGCCGTCGAGGCCGGCCCAGACGTGCCGCCGACAGGCCCCGCCGGTGCGGCCAGCGAGGCCGGCGCGGAGCAATGGCATCTGCCGCTGGCATCGCCCGCCGGCGACGCGCCGGAGCGCGAGGCCTTTGTCAGCGGCGCACTGCGCGACCGCAACAGCGTGCGCAGCGCCGGCCAGGCCCTGACCGACGCCGCCGCGCGCCGCACCGTGCAGGGCGAGGCCCTGTGCTGGGGCCAGCCCAAGCTGCGCCCAGGCGACCTCATCACGCTGGCCGACCTGCCCGACGGCGACATCGATGCCCGCGTCATCGCCGTCACGCAGGTGCTGGATGCCGACGGCTTCGCGACCTGGATTGATTTCGAGGGCAGTGCATGACCCGAATCGTGCCCGCCATCCGCGCCATCGTGCGCGACCAGCTCGACGCCCATCGCGGGCTGGAGCTGGGCGTCGTCACGCAGCTGTTCAGCAACGACGGCGGTGGCGGCGAGCACCACCTGTCCGTCAATGTGCGGCTCAACAACTCGGCGCTGGAGTTGCAGCAGGTGCCCGTGTCCGCCGGCCGGCCGGGCCTGTCGGCGCTGCCGCGCGAGGGCAGCCTGGTGGTGGTGGGCTTCATCAACGGCGACCTGGACCAGGCCGTGCTGCTGGGCGTGCTGCACGACAGCGCCACGCCGCCGCCCGACGCCAAGGCCGCCGAGTTGGTCTACAAGGTGCCCGACGACGCCGACGACGCGCTGCGCCGCCTGCACATCGAACTGCCCAGCGGACACACGCTGACGCTCAAGGACAGCGAGCTGACGATCACGCTGGGCAGCAGCAAGGTCAGCATCGCCGCCGACGGGGCCGTGACGATAGAAGCCGGCGGCGACATGACGCTGAAGGCGGCCGGTGCGCTGAACCTGGAAGGCGGCAGCGGCGCCACGCTGAAGGCCCCTAACGTCACCGTGCAGGGCGACGCCTCCGCCACGCTCAAGGGCGGCAGCGTCTCCATCGCCGGCACCACCTCTTTCAATCCTGCGTGACACCATGCCTGGAAGCCCCGTCTCCATCGGCTGCAACGTGATGCTCTCGCCCGGCGCGGCGGGGCCGCCGGACACGGGCGTCATCGTCGCCGTCATGCAGACGGCAGCCATCGCCGGTGGCATGCCGCTGGCCACGGCCGGCAGCCTGTGCCAGATGATCAACTCGGTCAGCGGCGTGCCCTACCCGCTGCCCATCCCGCCCAGCGGCGTCAGCACCGGCGTGACCATCGCCGGGCAGGGCCTGGTGCGCATGGGCGACAAGATCCCCGCCGGCCCGGGCATCCTGACCATACTGGGCCCGCCGGCCGCGCCGTGGATCACCGACGGGAACGCGCCATGAAGCCGCCGCGCGCCGACCTCGACGTGCTGATGCTGCGCCTGGGCCGCGACCTCGGCCTGGTGTTCGGCGGTGCCTCGGGCTGGTGGGAGGAAGGCGACCTGGACGTGCAGCGCAAGCCCGGCCTCAAGGAGGTGGCCGTCGTCTCGGGCCTGGCCGCCGCCGACCAGTTGCTCATCACCCGCCTGAAGACCCAGCAGGGCGAACTGGCCGCGCTGGGCCACCCCGAGTACGGCTCGCGCCACCACACGCTGATTGGCGAACCCAACAACCAGCGCACCCGCCACCTCATCAAGCTGCATGTGCTGGAGTGCCTGGGCCACGAGCCGCGCATAGACCGCGTGCTCGACTGCCAGGTGCTGCCCGACCCCGGCAACCGCAGCGCCGTGCGCATCACCGCCACCGTGCGCCTCATCGATCACGACGACCCGCGCAATCTGGTGGTGCCGTTCAGCCTGGAGATCAATTCATGAGCTTCGCGGCCGAGCCGTATGGCGTGTTCGTCGACGACCTGCTGAGTTCGCTGACCGGCGGCGTGGTGCGCGAGGAGTTCGCCTACCTGCCCGAACGCGCGCCTTTCAAGCTGGGCCTGGGTGCCGACGCGCTGCCCGCCAGCGTGCGCCTGCACGGGCTGGTGGACGGCGACTACCACCGCTTCATGCCCGGCACCGACCTGGACGTCAGCGACGAGGGCGTCATCACCTGGCGGCTGCAACCCGACGGCCTGCCGCTGCCCGGCGTCGCGCTGCCCGACCTGGGCAGCCGCTTCTGGGTCAGCTACGAGCGCCGCCCCGGCACCGTGCCGGCGCCACGCCTGACCGACCGCAACCCCGGCTCGGTGGTGCGCACGCTGGCCGAGTCGTTCGCGCGTGAATATGCGGTGCTGTCGCGCCAGCTCGAATCGGTCTACGAGGCCGCCTTTATCGACACCGCCGAAGGGCGCGACCTGGACCAGCTCGGCGCCCTCGTGGGCGTGCCGCGGCGCATGCGCAGCGCCGCCACCGGCGACGTGGTGTTCAGCCGCAGCACGCCGGCGCCGGCCGACATCGCCATCCCCGCCGGCACGCGCATCAGCTCGGCCGAGGTGCCGCCCGTCACCGTGGAGACGCGCGACGACCGTACGCTACGCGCCGGGGCGCTGTCGGTGTCGGTGCCAGTCACGGCGCTGGTCGACGGGCCTACCGGTGCGGCGCGCGCCGGCACGCTGACCGTCATCCACCGGCCCATCCTCGGCATCGCCGCGGCGGTGAACCCGCAGGACCTGGGCTTCGCCGGCGCGGCCGAGACCGACGAGGCGCTGCGCCGGCGCATGTCGCGCGCACTGGAGACGGGCGGCGCGGCCACGCCCGGCGCCATCGTCGGCGCGCTGACGGCCATCGCCGGCATCCGCTCGCAGGACGTGCTGGTCGCCGAGGACCATGTCTCCGCGCCCGGCACCATCACCATCACCATCGCCGCCGACCTGGACGCCGCCCACGCCCGCGAGGCACTGGAGGCCATCCACCGCGTGCGCCCCGCCGGCGTGCGCGTGGTGCACAACCTCGTCGTGCCGGAGGAAGCCGAGATCGGCATCGGCCCCGGCGCGGGGCAGGACCCGGCCGAGATCACGCCCGCGCCGGTGCCGGTCTCAGAGGACGTGTGGTTCGACGTCGGCATGAAGGTGGTCGTCACGCCGGCCGGGGCCAGCCTTGACGCTGCTGCCAAGCAGGCGCTGTCGGCGGCGGTGCAGGTGGCGCTGGACGCGGCAATAGACGAACTCGGCATAGGCGGCGTCGTGGTCTACAACCGCCTGGTGGCCGCAGCGATGGCGGTCGACGGCGTGCAGGACATCTCCTTCGAGCTGTTCCCCTGGTCCACCGGCCTGGCCGACGGCGACCGTCGCGGCCGCACCAACCTGATGACGCCGGCCACGCGCCGTGCCCGCCTGGCGACCGCGGGCTTCGAGCTGACGATGCGCGGCGCGCTGGTGGCGCTGGACATCACGCTGGAGGTCGAGCGCCAGGGCCTGTACGCCGCGCGCGACGCCGGTGCCGAACTGGGCCGCGTGCGCGGCGACCTGCTGGCCCGCCTGGGCGCGGCGCTGGCGGCCAGCGCGGTGGACATCACGCCCGCAGCGCTGCTGGGCATGCTGCCCGACCAGGAGGACTACCACGTCGGCAGCGCCACCTACCGTGCCGAGTTCATGGACGAAGGGCTGAAGACCATCGCCCAGGACATGACGCTGGATCTGGACGCCAGCCAGCAGCCCTGGATACGCAGCCTGGCGGTGACCGAGCAGACGGTGTCGGCATGACAGTTTCCGCCCGCGCCAACACCATCCTGTCGCGCTTCCCGCGCCACCTGGCGCTGGACGCGCCCGGCACGCTGTTCGGCGACGTGGTGGACGGCCTGGCCGGTCACCTCGACCGCATGCTCGCCGACCTGGGCCGCATCCGCCGCGCCCACCGCCTGCCGCAGGCCGAGGAGCGGACCGACCTGCTGCTGCTGGCCGCGCTGCACGCCATGCGCGCGGACCTGCTGGAGCCGGTGCGCCTGCGCGTGGCGGCCGCGCTGGCAGCGAGTGGCGGGCTGAGCGGCGACGCCACTGCCCAGGCCGCGGCGCTGGCCAGCCTGCCGGACCTGCTGGCGCTGGCGCCCGAGGCCTGGCCGGCCGCACCGAGCGAGAACGCGCCCGCCGTGCTCACGCGCATGGCCACGGCCATCGCCGCGCTGGGCCTCAACGCAGCGCTGGTGGATGCGCAGCGGCGTGTCGTCATCGATCTCATCGCCGTGCATCGCCAAGGCAACGGCAGCTGTGGCGCGCTGCTGCGCGGCGCGGCGGCGCTGCTGGGCCTGCAGCCGGGCCGGCTGCGCCGCAGCAGCGACGACTTCTGGCATCTGCTGGACGCCACCGAGCGCCTGCGCCCGGCGGGCGCGCCCGCGCCGCGCATCGACCTGCTGGCGCTGGAAGAGAACCCCGAGGAAGACGTCGACATCGAGCCCGTGCCGCGCCGCCACCGCGACCTCTTCACGGTGGACCGGCTGGGCTTCGGCCCGGTGCCCTGCGACACCATCGTCGTCGCGCGCGAGGACCGTTGCATCTGGCCGATGGTGGTCGACGTGGGCCTGGGCCACGCCGTCGTCTATGCCGGCCGGCTGGACGACGGGCAGGAGCTGCGCTTTCGCTCCTCGGGCATCGTCGAGCTGGACGGCACGGACGTCAGCAACCTTGCGTTCAGCATCGACGGCGGCGTGTTTGCCGATGGGGCCGCCTCCGTGCCCGGCATCGATTTCGTGTTCGCCGACGAAGCCGATGCAGAGGCCTTTGGCGACCGCGCCGCGCGCTTCGGCGTCTGCCGGCCGGTGGCCACGGCGCTGGACGCCCCGCTGCCGCATGGCGGCGGCCTGACGCCGCCGATCACGCTGCGGGTGGGCACGACGCGGCTGCGCTTCTTTGTGCGCGAGGCCGTCTTTGCAAGTGAAGGGCAGGACACCCAGCCCGTGTTCGCCGCCGGTTTCTGGGACGGCTCGCTGGCCGCCGATGCGGCCGACCAGCCCGCCGCCAACGTCGGCTTCGCCTGGCGCGAGCGCCAGCCCTACACCTGCACGCTGTGGCTGCCGCGCCGCTTCTCCGTGCTGGACGTCGATGGCGAGACGCCGCTGCGCGAACGCATACGCCTGGCGCTGGACCGCCTGCGGCCGGCCGGCATCTACCTGGGCGTGGACTACGCCGACGACCTGTGGACCCTGGGCGAAGGCGTGCTGCGCGATGTCGACAGCGCCGAGCCCGAGGGTCTGATCATCCACGGCACCCGCGTCGCGGTGCCGGCACCCGCCAACGTCTGAACTCCACAAGGCAGGACCGACCATGAGCATCCCCAAGCCGGCCCTCGTTCAGGCCGAACCCGGTCGCCCGGTCACCGCGCAGGCCTGGAACGCGATCATCGGCGCCGTCGACGCGCTCTACGACGCCCTCAACGCGCTGGGCGGCAACGCCGTGATGGTGACCGTCACCGCCGGCGGCCAGCCACGGCCCGACGCGCGAGTGGTGGCCGTGCCGGCAGGCGGCGGGCGCGCTATTCCCGCAATAGCGCCCTTCCCCGGCCAGACCGCCCACCAGCTCGCCGGCCTGACCGACGGCACCTGGAGCCTGAAGATCAGCGCCGCTGGCTGCGCCGATGTCAGCGTGGACGTCGCCGTGCCGGCGGCCACCACCGCCAGCGTGGCGCTCACCGTCACGCAGAAGACCATGCCCGACCTGTTCGGGCGCAGCGTGCTGCAGGCGCTGTCCACGCTGGCGGCGGCCGGGCTCACGCTGGACAACATCCTCGACACCTCGGGCGAGACGGTGCCCAAGGCCAACCCGCCCACGCGCTTCCAGACCGCCGTCGTGCTGGTGCAGCAGCCGCCGCCCGGTGCCCTCGTGCCCGCAGGCAACGCCCAGGTGCGGCTGGTCGTCAGCGCCGAGCTGGAGACGCCTAACGTCACCGTGCCCAACCTCACCGGCCTGACGCAGTCCGAAGCCGCCGCCGCGCTGGCCAAGGTCGGCCTGAAGCTCGGCACCACCCTCGTCAAGAAGGACAACTGAACCATGGCCACCATCAACACCAATTTCGGCCTCTCGGCGCTGAAGGCCGGCACCGACAGCAAGGCCAGCGCGTTCGCGGTGCGCAAATCCTCCGTCGTCAAGGAGGTGGTGATCGACGAGGCCAAGATCGGCCCCATCGAGGCCATCTACCAGTCGCCGCGCGTGCTGTCGCAAACGCCCAAGGCGGGCACGCAGGTGGTGCGCGGCGCGGTCGTCAACGTCGTCTTCGGCAACGGCCGCAGCCTGCTGGCGGATGTCGTCGTCGGCGCCACGGCCCAGTTCAAGGGCCGGCAGCTGGGCACGATCTACGACGAGCTCGTCAAGGACGACCTCACCGTCAACGGGCTGATGGAGATATACGCCGATGCCGGCAAGCTGAGCGACGCGGAACAGGCGCAGTTCACACGCAGCATGGCCGCCAAGGGCGTGCAGGTGGGCGAGGACGTCGACGGCGTCATGAGCGTGCTGGGCGCCGCACAGACCTTCAACGCCGAAGCCGACTGAGCGAGACGCCATGATCGCGGGCGTCGTCGGCATGGAGGTGGGCTGGGGCACCGGCGCGGTGTTCGAGACCGTGCCGCTCGTCATGGTCTCCCTGTTCAAGCAGGGCGACGTGGAGACCCAGCGCACGGCCGAGCTGCCGGCCGATGCGGTGGTCACGTCGGCCAGCGCGGCCATCACCGTACGCGAGGCGAGCAGCATCACGATTGGCCGCGTGGCCCAGGTGCGCCAGGGGCAGACAGGCCAGACCGTCGTGCTGGACTTCGGCGCGCTGCGCACCGTCTCGTCGCTGGCGCTGCCGTCGGGCAAGACGCTGCTGGACGTGCGCAAATGGGCCGGCGACGGCTTCACCTACATGGCTGACGGCATTGCGGCCGGCGGCATCACCGACCTCGTCAGCTTCGCCGAGGTGCAGACCGAAAGGCTGGAGCTGACCTTCTCGAGCAATGTCGGCGCGGCGGAGCTGGCCGACAAGACGATTGAGATGCCCGGCCTGCCGACCGACCTGCGGCTGGAGGTGAACGGCGTCACCGTCTGGTCGCGGCCCGGCCCCGCCCGCCTGACCGTACCCGATGGCGGCGGCAGCGCCGAGTACAGCGTCAGCGTGCCGCTGGCGGCCGAGCTGCAGGCCGCGCTGGCGCGCGGGCCCGATCCGGACGTCACGCTGCGCTCGGCGACGCCCTGCGAAATGGGGCTGGAGCTGTCCATCGCCTTCGTGCGCGCCCATGTCGTCGCCCTGCCGCCCTCGGGCCTGGTGCTGGGCGCGGACACCGAGGCCGAGCTTGACGCCGCGCTGCCGCTACCGGCCGACGCCGGCTCATGGCGGGTGCGCCAGGTGGACTTGACGCTGTCCGGCCGGCTGCCGTCCTGGCGCGCCTGGCCCGTGCCCGATGGCCCCGAGAACACTGACGCGCGCCTGGTGCTGGACCCGGGCCACAGCTATGCCGCGCGCCTGCCGGCGGGCTGGCTGGCGCCGCTGGCCGACGTCACCGGCGTGCGCCTGCCGCTGCTGCTGCCGGCCGGCTTCGGCGGCGCCGAGATCGCCGCCGTGCTCTACCAGGGCGACCTGGAACAACCCGCGCAAGCCGTGGCCGGCGCGCGCTTCCTGCCCGCCGACGTGGCAGCCGACCCGGCCGGCGGCCTGCGCTGGGTGGAGATCGCCTTCGCCAAGCCGGTGAAGACCAAGCCCGGCGCCACCTGGTGGGTGGAGCTGGCCTGCACGCGCGGCAGCTGCGACTGGCCCATGACCCAGGCCTTTGACGACACCGGCCCCGACAGCGTGCGCCTGCGCCGCAGCCTGCCCGGCCCGCCGTTCCGCCCGCTGGCGGTGCGGGCCCGCCGTGGCGCGAATGCCGTGGTGCCCTGCGGCCGCCTGCACCTGCTGGGCACGCCGCGCAGCGACGACC
>NZ_JBGCUM010000068.1:0-25656 GCF_054177665.1 Roseateles sp. P5_E8
CCACTGGGTCGGCTGCGGGCGTGGGCGTGAAGGACATGAGGGATTCCGGAGGGATTGCTTCCCACACTGTAGGCCGCCACCTACCGCAGTGCTGGCCTTGCACCGATATCGGCACCGCAGCCCCCGCGCCTAGTCTGGGGTTCCCTCATAACTCAGGAGCGCGCCATGAAGCACGCCATGCAACTTTCCGTCGCCGCACTCGCCTGTGCGCTGTTGGTCGGCTCACCCGTCCCGACCCAAGCGGCAACGCCCCAGCGCGCTGCGCAGGCGACGACGCTGCGTGTGACCGGCTTCGACGTGGAGCAGGTGGACCGGCTGGAGCCGGGCGCGGAACTGAACTTCACGGTGTGGGGCACGCCGGGCGCGGCGGTGCTGCTGCAGATCGACGGCAGCCGGCGCCAGGTGCGGCTGGATGAAACGACGGCGGGGCGCTACCAGGGCAGCTATGTCGTGGGCCGTTCGGACCGCATCGGTCAGGAGTCGCGCGTCCACGCCAACCTGCGCCAGGGCAACCGCGTGGCGACGGCGATGCTGGGCGAGGCCCTGCAGTCCGGCTGGCCGGTGCCGGGCGCGGCGGCGCTGCCGGAGATCCAGTCCGTGAGCGTCGTACGCGAGCCGGGCCGTGGGCGTGCCGAGGCGCTGCGCTACACGCTGCGCGGCACGCCGGGCGGCCAGGCGTCGGTGCAGCTGCAGGGCAGCCAGGCGCGCAACGTCGTGCTGGAGGAGGTGCGCCCGGGCGAGTACGCGGGCACCTATGTGCTGCCGCAGGGCGCCTGGGTGGAGACGCAACAACCGCTGGTCGCGCAGCTGCGCCTGGGCAACCGCACGGCCCAGTCCAGCGTGGCCAATGCCTATGCCAACGTGGATCTGCGCGCGCGCCGCGCCGGCTATGACAGCTGCCTGGACTGCGCGACGGTGCAGGCGGTGAACGAGGTTGTCGTGGACGGCGATGGCAAGGTGCTGGGCACTGTGGCCGGCGGTGTGCTCGGCGCTGTGGTGGGCAACCAGATCGGCAAGGGCGATGGCCGCACTGCGGCGCGTGTGGTGGGCGCCGTGGGCGGCGCGCTGCTGGGCCGTGAGATCCAGCGGCGCCACAACCAGCGCACGCAGTACGAGGTGGTGGTGCGCATGAACGACGGCCAGCAGCGCAGCGTGGTCTATGCGGAGGCGCCGAGCCTGCGCGTGGGTGATCGGGTGCGCGTCGCGGGCGAGACGCTGGAACTGCTGCGCTAACTAGCTGGCTTTCTCTGCAACCACGCAGTTGCGGCCATCCGCCTTGGCGCGGTAGAGGGCCGCATCGGCGGCGGCGAAGACCTGGTCCAGCGGCCGTTCGCTGTCCATCGCCGCCACGCCGAAGCTGGCGGTGATGCGCAGGTCGCCCGGGAAGCGATGTCCGGCTACCAGGGCGCGCAGCTTCTCGGCGATGGCCAGGGCCTGCGGCAGGTGGCTGTCGCGGCAGACGAGCAGGAACTCCTCGCCACCCCAGCGGCCCAGCAGGTCCTGGCCGCGCACATGCTGGCGGACCAGTTCCGCCAGGCCGGCCAGCACGCGGTCGCCGGCCTGGTGGCCGTGGGTGTCGTTGACAGCCTTGAAGTGGTCGATGTCGATCAGCACCAGGCCCAGCGGGTGCTGATGTTTGCGCCAGTCGGCCAGGGCCTGCTGCAGCACGTCTTCGAGGCCCTTGCGGTTGAAGGCGCCGGTCAGCGCATCGGTCGTGGCCATCTGCACGAGTTCCTGGCTGCGCACGTCCAGCGCTCGGTTGATCTCCAGCAGCTCCTGGGACTCCTGGCGCTGTTGGCGCACGACGCTCTGCAGCCGTACCAGGCGCATGAACAGATAGAGCAGGGCCAGCGCCGCCCAGATGCTCATGATGATGAGGTACCAGCGCTCGGTGGACAGGTACTGCACGTCGTACTCGACCTTCTTCAGCACGAAGCGGTAGTTGCCCAGCGGGGCTTCGGTGCCGGTCGTGATTTCGAGGGTGACGATGTTGTCGAACTGCGGCCGGCCGAGATGCGGCGCGATGTGGAACTGCTGCATCCACCAGTTGGCGACGACGAAGTTGCGCAGGTCCATCTCCACCATGCCGCCCTGCAGTGACGCGGTGCTGATCTCGATGTGGTTGTACTTGGCGCCCTCTTCCTGGGTCTGCGGAATGCCGTAGGCCGGGCTGGCGTTGCGCAGCTGCACCTTGAAGGTGTTGGCCGGGCCTTCGTAGTCCAGCCACAGGCGCATGCGGCGCACCTCGCTGAGGTCCACGCCCTTGACGAGCTGGGGATCGAAGCGCAGCGCGATGCCGCAGAAGGGGTAGCGGAAGCGCTCATGCAACGTGCACAGCAGCTCGAAGCCTTTGCCGGGCCCGCGACGGGTTTCGCTGTTGCCGCCGTTGTTCTTGACGTCGGACATCGGCTCGATGAGGACGGGCCCGTCGGGTGTGATGACCCGCACCTGCTGCAGCAGGGCGTCGGAGAACCGTACCGCCACCACGCTGAGCAGCAGCATCATCAGCAGGCTGTACTCAAAGCGCCACTTGAACCTGAACTCCATCCCGGCACTCTAGCCTCGCCGGCATCAGGCGGGGGCAGGCTTTGCCCGCCCGCGGCGCGTATTGCTACCGCGAACGGGCTATGCCGTTCAACCCGTGTTGCGCAGCCCCGCCGCAATCCCGTTGATGGACAGGTGGATGCCGCGCTGCACGCGCTCCATGGCCGGGTCGTCCGCCGAGATGTGGCGGTAGCGGCGCATCAGCTCGACCTGCAGGTGGTTGAGCGGGTCGATGTAGGGGAAGCGGTGCTCGATGGAGCGCGCCAGCGACGGGTTGGCCGCCAGGCGCTTGTCGTCGCCGGTGATGAGGCTGAGCGCGGCGCGCGTGCGGTCGAACTCCTCGCGGATGGCCGCGAAGATGCGCTTGCCCAGCTTCTTGTCTTCCACCAGCTCGACGTAGCGCTCCGCCAGCGCCAGGTCGGTCTTGGCCAGCACCATGTCGAGGTTGGACAGCACGGCGCGGAAGAACGGCCAGCCCTTGAGCATGCGCTTGAGCAGGACCAGGTTCTTGGCGCGCTGGGCCGGTTCCTCGCCGAGGAAGGCCTCAACGCCCGAGCCAAAGCCGCACCAACCCGGCAGCGCCACGCGGGCCTGGCCCCAGGAGAAGCCCCAGGGGATGGCGCGCAGGTCTTCGATGGCGCGCGTGGCCTTGCGCGAGGCCGGGCGCGAGCCGATGTTGAGCTCGGCGATCTCGCGGATGGGCGTGGAAGCAAAGAAGTAGTCGGCAAAGCCGGGCGTGCCATAGACCAGCTTGCGGTAGGCCTCAAAGCTGGCGTCGGACAGCGCCTGCGCGGCCTGCAGGAAGCCCTTGGGCGCGCTTTGCGTCGGGTGCAGCAGCGTGGCCTCCAGCGTGGCGGCCACCAGCGTCTCCAGGTTGCGTCGGCCGATCTCCGGGTGGGCGTATTTGGAGGCGATGACTTCGCCCTGCTCGGTCAGGCGGATCTGGCCGTTCACGGTGCCCGGGGGCTGGGCCAGGATGGCCTGGTAGCTCGGGCCGCCGCCACGGCCGACCGTGCCGCCACGGCCGTGGAAGAGGCGCAGCGTGATGGGGCCGACGCGCTTGAGCTGGTCGAACAGTTCAACCAGCGCGATCTCGGCGCGGTACAGCTCCCAGG
Source organism: Roseateles sp. P5_E8 (assembly GCF_054177665.1). Classification (NCBI taxonomy): domain Bacteria; kingdom Pseudomonadati; phylum Pseudomonadota; class Betaproteobacteria; order Burkholderiales; family Sphaerotilaceae; genus Roseateles; species Roseateles sp. P5_E8. The sequence continues at coordinate 3,660 of NZ_JBGCUM010000068.1, forward strand.
ACGACGTGAACATGCCGCCATCCTTGTTGCTGTCGGAGTAGCCCAGCATGATGTCCTGCTCGCCGCCCGAGCGGTCCACCAGGCCGCGCACGCCGGGCAGGGCGTAGAACTCGCGCATGATGTCCGGCGCGACGCGCAGGTCGCCGATGGTCTCGAACAGCGGCACGATGATGAGGTCGCTGACCGCGTACTCGGACAGCACGCCGCGCAGCAGGCCGGTCTCCTTCAGCAGCAGGGCCACTTCCAGCAGGTCGCTCACCGACTCGGTGTGCGAAATGATGTAGTGGCGCAGCGCCTCGCGGCCGAAGCTGGCCAGGGCCTCGCGGGCGGCCTCGAAGGTGGCGAGTTCGAACTTGGCCTTGTCGGTGTAGCTGGCGCCGATGACGCGCAGCGGGCGGGCGTCGTTGAGCAGCTTGAGCAGCAGCTCGCGCTTGGCGGCCTCGTCCAGTGCCGAGTAGTCGCTCTCGATGCGGGCGACGGTCAGCAGCTCGGCCAGCACCAGCTCGTGCTGGTCGCTGCTCTGGCGCAGGTCCAGCGTGGCGAGGTGAAAGCCGAACACCTGCACGGCGCGGATCAGCGGGCTGAGGCGCGGCGCGATCAGTGCCTCGGCATGGTGGCTTTTCAGCGAGGCTTCGATGACGCGCAGGTCGGCCAGCAGGTCGTCGGGCGAGGCGTAGGCGTTCTGCGGCGCAACGGCGTGGCGCAGCGCCTCGGTGCCGGTCAGCGTGTGCAGCGTGGCGGCCAGGCGGGCGTACATGCCGGTCAGCGCACGACGGTAGGGCTCGTCCATGCGGTGGGCGTTCTGGTCAGGGCTGCGCTCGGCCAGGGCCTGCATCTCCGCGGACACGCCGGTCAGGCGCAGCGAGATGGACAGCTCGGCGCCCAGCTCGTGCAGCTCGGTCAGGTAGTGGCGCAGCGCCACCTCGCCCTGGCGCTGCATGGCGCGCTTCAGCGTCGCGGCGCCCACGTTGGGGTTGCCGTCGCGGTCGCCGCCTATCCAGTGGCCCATGCGCAGGAAACTGGGCAGCGTCTGGCCCGGCAGGTGCTCCTCCAGCTCGGCATAGAGCTTGGGGATCTGGCGCAGGAAGGTGGACTGGTAGTAGGACAGCGCGTTCTCGATCTCGTCCGAGACCGTCAGCTTGGAGTAGCGCAGCATGCGCGTCTGCCAGAGCTGGGTGATGCGGGCGCGCAGCAGCGCTTCGGTGTCGCGCAGCTCGCGTTCGCTGCCAGCACTTCGGGCGCGGTCGCGCACCTCAAGCAGGCCGGCGACGGCGCGCTCGGCGTCCAGGATGCTCTTGCGCTGCACTTCGGTCGGGTGGGCCGTCAGCACCGGCGAGATGTAGCCGCGCTGCAGCACTTCGCCGATCTCGGTCGGGCGGATGCCGGCCTCGTGCAGATGCTCCAGGCAGTAGGCCAGCGAGCCGGGCTGCAGGCTGCCGGCGCGCTCGTGCACGTCGCGGCGGCGGATGTGGTGGCGGTCCTCGGCGATGTTGGCCAGGTGCGAGAAGTAGCTGAAGGCGCGGATGACGCTGACGGCCTGGTCAGCCGACAGGCTCTTGAGCAGCTTGTCGAAGCGCTTGCCGGCTTCCTTGTCGTGCTTGTGGCGGTAGGCCACCGCCAGCTGGCGGATGCGCTCGACCAGCTCGTAGGCCTCGCGGCCCTCCTGCTCGCGGATGACGTCGCCAAGGATGCGACCGAGCAGCCGGATGTCGGCGACCAGCGGTTCGTCCTTGTCGGCCTTCTTGTCGAATTCAGGGCGGGCAGCAGCGGCTCGTGAGGGCATGGCGGGTCGTCCGAGGAAGAAGTGATATTCAAAAGGTAACGAAGTTACCTAAATGTGACTCTAGCAGTTTCTTCCCGAAAACGGGCTCTCTTGTCGTCGCGTTATTGCGCCTTCAAGGCCCGGGTGGCGCCGGCGCAAAACCGTCGGTCAACGTGTTCAGAAAAGCCAAGACATCGGCCACGTCCTGCGGTGTGAGTGCTGGCGGCTGGCCGGCGCGCCGGAACGGTGCGCCTTGCTCCACATTGGCGCGGTGGACGGCCGGCAAGTCGTTGTAAACCTGGGCGCGGCCGGCCACGACGGGGTACCAGCGGCCGGGGTCGAGGTCGCGCGTGGCGTAGAAGGCGACGGCGTCTTCGAGCGTGGCGAAGCTCGCGTTGTGGAAGTACGGCGCGGTGAGGGCGACGTTGCGCAGCGACGGTGTGCGGAACAGGCCACACAGGTCAGCGCGACCGGCCAGGTCGGCACGGGCGCACAGGCCGAGGTCGAAGAAGCTGATGTCGCGCGTGGCCTGGCTGGCGTTGCGGGGCACACCCAGCGCGTGATAGCTGAAATTGGTGAAGAGGGCGCGCGTGCTGCCCGGCGCGGGGCGGCTGTCGTGGCAGCTGGCGCAGTTGCCGCGCTGCGGGTCGTTGAACAGGTTCAGGCCGCGCTGCTCCTGCACGGTGAAGGCGGCGCGGCCGTCCTGCACGGCGTCGAACTTGCTCGTGAAGGGGTGGAACTTGGCGTCCTCGTCCTGGTAGCGGGCCAGCGCCGTGACGGCGGCGTCGACGAATTGCTGGTCGGTGGCGGCTGCGGGCAGGCTGGCCGCCGTGCGCAGGTCGGCCGCGTAGGGCAGGGCGCGCAGCCGGGTGGCCAGCGCCGCGACATCGGTGTTGGCCATTTCGTCCGGGTTGAACAGCGGGCCGCGTGCCTGCTCGGCGCGGCTGCTGGCGCGGCCGTCCCAGAACAGGCCGCCATGCGGGCGGCCCTGGGCGTCGAAGGCGAAGGCGCCGGCCTGGTCAAGGTAGCGGGCGCTGGGCGAACTGCGCAGGCCCTGGCGTGTGCCGTCCACGCCGCCGAGGGGTAGGAAGCCGCCCGGCGCATCGGCGTGGCCGCGCGCTTCGACGTGGCAGCTGGCGCAAGCCAGCCTGCCGCTGGCGGACAGCGAGGTCTCGTCGAACAGGCGGTCGCCGACCTGGGCCAGCGTGGGCGGGGCGGCTGGCGCCGTGGCCGGCACTGACATGGTCGCGACGGTCGTGCCAGTTGTTGGGCCTCCTGCGCCACCGCCGCCGCAAGCAACCAGCAGACAGGGCAGCCACATAGCAGCAATGCAGGCGCGAACGGTCATGGCGGTCTCCTCGTTGTAGCGCCGCGAGGATTGCGGCCAACGGTGGGATGAGGATGGAGAAACTGTGGAGGTCGCCTCCACAGTTGGCCGGCAAGATGCGCGCATGCGTCTTGTCCACCAACTATCCCTGCTCCTCATCGCCACCGCGCTGGCCGCCGTGGCCGCCGTGGCCGGCCTGGTCGTCTGGAACCTGCGCGCCGGCTTCTCCGACTATCTGCAGGCCCAGGATGGCGAGCATCTGTCGCGGCTGATGGACGCCGCCGAGCGGGACCTGGCCCAGCGCGGCCGCCTGCCGCAGGACTGGCGGCCCGTGCTGCGGACCTGGCTGGAGGCGGCCCGCGTCGTCGCCGCGCGCGGCGGGCCGCAGGACGGCCCCCCCGGAGGCCCACCCGAAGGCCGGCCTGACGAACCACCGCCTCGCCACGAGCGGGGCCCTGAAGATCAGCCACCACCGCCCGAAGCCCGCCGCGACCCGCCCCCGCCACGGCGTGACCCATCCAACTTCGGCCCGCGCGTCGTCGTGCTGGCGGCCGACGGCATGACGCCGCTGGCCGGCCGCCGCGAGACGCTGGACCGGCCGGGCCAGACCCGCGCCGTCAAGCTCAACGGCCAGACGGTGGCCGTGCTGCGCCTGGCCGAGCGCGCCGGGCCGGCCGAGGGCGTGGACGCGAGCTTCCTGAGCCGGCAGTACGTGGGCCTCGCGGGGGTCGCCGGTGGCGTGCTCCTCATCGCCTTGATCCTGGCCCGCTTCGTCGCCGTGCGCTGGGCGCGACCGCTGGCGGAAGCGCAGGTGGCTGCACGGCGCATCGCCGCCGGCGAGTTCGACGTGCGCCTGCCCGCGCCACGCACGGGAGGCGCGAGCGAGATCGCCGCGCTGCACGGCGACATCAATGCGATGGCCGGTGCCTTGTCACTGCTGGAGACGAGCCGGCAGCGCTGGATTGCCGAGCTGTCGCACGAGTTGCGCACGCCGCTGGCCGTGCTGCGCGGCGAGGTCGAGGCGCTGGTGGACGGCATTCGCCCGCTGGACGGCGCGGCGCTGGCGTCGCTGCAGGAGGAGATCAAGCGGCTGTCCCGCCTGGTCGAGGACTTCCATCTGCTGGCCACGTCCGAGCTCCGCTCGCTGCCCTGCGAGTTTGAGCCGGTCGCGCCGGCCGCGCTGCTGCAGGCCGCCGTCGCGCGTGTCGCGCCGCGAGCGAAAGCGCTGGGCCTGGTCATCGAGGCGCCGCTGCCCCAGGTGCTGCCCGCCGCGCAGTGGGACGCGGTGCGCATCTCCCAGTTGCTGGCCAATCTGCTGGAGAACAGCCTGCGCTACACCGAGGCGCCAGGCCTGGTGCAGGTGACGGCACGCTCGCTGGGCGGGGCCATCGAGATCCGCCTGGACGACACGCCGCCCGGCGTGCCCGAGGGCGACCTGGAGCGCCTCTTCGACCCGCTCTACCGCGCCGACCCCTCGCGCAGCCGTGCCTTCGGCGGCTCCGGCCTGGGCCTGGCCATCGCCAAGGCCATCGCCCAGGAGCACGGCGGGCGGCTGCGTGCCGAGCCCTCGTCGCTGGGCGGCCTGGCCGTCGTGCTGACGTTGCCGCTGAAGCCCAATACGGGAGGCGCTTCATGAGCGAACTCATCCTCGTCGTCGAGGACGAACCCAAGCTGGCGGCGCTGGTGTGCGACTACCTGCACGCGGCGGGCTTTCGTAGCGAATGGCTGGCCGACGGCCGGCAGGCGCTGGAGCGGCTTCGCGCCGGGCCCATGCCGGCGGCCGTGCTGCTGGACGTCATGCTGCCGGGCCTGGACGGTCTGGAGGTCTGCCGCGCCGTGCGCGCCTTCAGCGACGTGCCCATCCTGATCAACAGCGCCCGGGTCGAGGAGCTGGACCGGCTGCTGGGCCTGGAGCTGGGCGCGGACGACTATGTCTGCAAACCCTTCAGTCCCCGGGAGCTGATCGCCCGCGTGAAGGCGCTGCTGCGCCGCGCCCAGGGCCGGCTCGCGCCGGTGACGCTGGTCCCCGTTGCTGGCGGCTTCGCGGTCGACGAGGCGGGGCAGCGCATCCTCTGGCAGGAGCAGGCCCTGTCGCTGACACCGGTCGAGTTCCGCCTGCTGCGCCAACTGCTACAGCACCCGGGCCGGGTTTTCGAGCGTGCCCAGTTGCTGGACCTCATTCATGAGGACTTCCGCGACGTGTCCGACCGCGTCGTCGACAGCCATGTGAAGAACATCCGCCGCAAGCTGATGGCGCTGGATCCGCCGCAGGATTGCATCGCCTCCGTCTATGGCGTGGGGTATAGGCTTGACTTGGTGTGATGGGCGGAGTTGCGCTCTAGGGGTGCCAGGTAGTTACCCGGTATCCGGAAGGTGGGCCGCTGCCGACAGTGCGCCCTGCGGGCCGCCAAAAATAGCCGGGCCGGTGTCGCCTTGGTGATTGCCCTGGGGTCGTTGCGTTTTCGCCATTCCCGGCCACGTCAGACAAACCCGATTGCAAGGCCCAACAGAATCAACTATCGTTGACAGCGTTGTCTATTTCAGGCCGGAACATTTGTGTTCGATCTGCGCGAAAGTGCATGAGATCGCTACCATGTTTATGCTCATTGTGTGAAACCGTGCACAAATTCGGGCCGGTTACACCTTAAGTTGAGCTCGCCAGAGGGTGTTGCGTATTGCGCGAAACCATCGTGCCAACCCGCGTAAACCCCAGCAGAACAGGGTGGGTCAAAAAAATACAGTGCGTCACGCGCTTGAAGTGGCAGCTACTTCCGAGGTTGTTTGTTAACGCTAACAAATCTTGATACCAACTGGCCACACATGACGTCGTCAATCGGCTCAGCCTTGGGCCAAAGCAAAGCAAGGAGACAAATGAAACACCCCCAGATTTCCAAATCCCGCCGGCAAGCTTCGCGTGCACGGCTCCACCCTGTCGCATGGGCTTCCACGCTCGCGCTGATGGCTGGCGCTGCCCAAGCCCAGCAGGCTGCTGCCTCCGAGACCAACCAGCTTGAAACCGTCGTCATCACGGGTATTCGAAAGTCCCTGGAATCGACGCTGAACCTGAAGCGTCAGGCCACCGGCTTCGTCGACGGCATCGTGGCGGAAGACATCGGCAAGTTCCCTGACACCAACCTCGCCGAGTCGATGCAGCGTATCGCTGGCGTGTCCATCGATCGGAACATGAGCGGTGAAGGCTCGCAAGTCACCGTTCGCGGCGTGGGCCCGCAATTCAACATGGTGCTGCTGAACGGCCGGCAGATGCCGACCTCCAACGGTGCCGGCCGCGCCTTCGACTTTGCCAACCTGTCCTCCGACTCAGTTGCTGCTCTGGAGGTGTACAAGACCGCGCGTGCCTCGTCCCCGACGGGCGGCATCGGCGCCACCATCAACGTCAAGACGGCCCGCCCGCTGGATGTGCGCGAAACCATCGCCAGCATCGGCATCAAGGCCAACTATGACCAGTCGATCAGCCGCCTGCCGGGCGAGATTGCGGGCTCGAAGGTCACGCCAGAAATCTCCGGCATTTACAGCACGACCTTCGGGGACCGCACGATCGGCATCTCGATCAGCGGCAACTACTCCAAGCGCAACTCGGGCTCCAACAACGCGTTCACGGGCAACGGCTGGCAGACGCAGCCCACCTCGACCGCGGCCGGAAACCCTGCCAAGGACACGGCGTATGACGGCGTTCCGGCCGGCAACCTGGTCAATTTTCCCGGCGTCGGCAACTACGTCACGCACACGAATGACGTGCGTTACCGCGTGACCGATCTGGAGCGCGAGCGCTGGAACGGTCAGGCCGTTCTGCAGTTCGCCCCGACGAAGGACCTGAAGTTCACGCTGGACCACACGATTGCCATCAACGCGACCAAGCAGAACGCCGTTGAGAACTCCTCCTGGTTCGGCCCCTCGTTCTCGGGCCCGTTGAATGGCCAGCCGCCCACGACGTTCGTCGCGACCAGCAAGGTCTACGACCCGATCATCCAGACGGCCACGTGGGACGGCACGCACGACTTCGCGATGTACGTTGCCCAGCAGGCAGTCAAGACCAAGCTGAACTCCACCGGTTTCAATGCTGCATGGAAGGTCAGTGAGAAGCTGAACATTGATTTCGACGCTCATAAGTCGACGTCCCGGACGAATCCGGACAGCCCCTATGGCGACACCAACGTCATCGACCTGGCGCTCTTTAACCAGGGCAACACGACGATGTACTACGACCAGCAGTTTCCGGTCATGCAGTCGCCGGGCCTGAAGTACGACTCCAAAAAGACCACCGTCACGGGCTCGCAGTTCACGAACAACATTTCGTACCAGGACGTCGACCAGTTCCAGGCCAGCGGCACCTACAAGCTGAGCGCCGACGACAAGCTGCTGGCGGGTCTTGGTTTCACCAAGCTGAAGAACCGCTCGGCCGGCTCGAACAACTTCCACGGCGACTGGGGGGGCATCGGCCCGCAAGGCTCGTTCCAAGACATGAACGTGGCCCAGTACAACATCGCCAGCTTCTACGGCCGCATTCCCGGCAGCAGCGACTCGCGCCAGTTCCCGACGTTCTTCGTGCCGAACTTCGACCAACTGCGTGCGCAGGCCGTCAAGAACGCGCAGACCTATCGTCCGACGTCGCTTGCGGGCACTGGCGGGCTGAGCGCGGCAGAGGCAGACGCCTACTTCAAGCCGTATACCGACTTCACCAACGGCAACGATTGGCGCACCACCGAGAAGTCGACCGCGGCCTTCGGTCAGTGGGACCACGCCTTTGACACAGCGATCCCGATGAATCTGTCGGTGGGGCTGCGCTATGAGCAGACGAAGATCACGTCCTCGTCACAAGTCACCTCCTACAGCGGCACCACCTGGTACGCCGAAAACGAGGTGAGGCTCAATGGCGCAACCACGACCTTCGGTACCAAGGACGGCAAGTACAGCTATTGGCTGCCCAGCATCGACTGGGATGCCGAACTGACGTCCGACATCAAGGTGCGTGCGAGCTACGGCGTGAACATCGGTCGCCCGGACTTCGGCAGCATGCTGGGCGGTGTCGCTCTGAACGCGAACTCGGGCCGCTACAACATCCACGGCGCCGGTTCGACCGGTGACCCGGCACTGAAGCCGCTGAAGTCCAAGAACTTGGACCTGTCCGCCGAGTACTACTACGCCAAGTCGTCGTATGTGGCAGCGGGCGCCTTCTACAAGAAGGTGACCGACTTCTTCACCACGAAGACGGTTGAGCAAACCTTCGCCGGCCTGAACCAGCCCGCAAGCGGCGACTACTTCAACGCCGCCCGGGCGTCGGGTATTCCTGCTGACGCTCCCAAGCTGCTGCGTAACTACATCTTCAATAACTACGGTACTCCGCCTAATGCTCAGCCTGGTGTTGTGATCACTGACAGTAGCGACCCGAACTTCCTGAAGGGCAACATCGAGGGAACGGTCAAGGGCACCCAGCCGCTGATCTTCGACATCACGACGCCGTCCAATGCCGGTGGCGACAACATCAAGGGCCTGGAGTTCAACTTCCAGCACATGTTCAGCAACACTGGCTTCGGCGTCTCGGGCAACTTCACCAAGGTCCGCAGTGGCCTGAAGTACCGCAACGACGCGTCAAGCACCGATGTGCAGTCGCCTCTGGTGGGTGTCAGCGATTCCGCCAACCTCGTGGGCTTCTTCGAGAACGATGTGTGGTCGATTCGCGGCGCCTACAACTGGCGCGATTCGTTCCTCTTGGGTAACGACAACGGCAACAACCCGCGGTACACCGAGGCCTATGGTCAGGTTGACGTGGGGATTGGCTACAAGATTGGCAAGAACCTGACCCTGCAGGCCGACTTGCTGAACTTGAACGATGGCTACATCCGCACTCACGGCCGCAGCAAGAACGAGATCATCTCCGCCATCCAGACGGGCCGCCGCTACCTGATCGGTGCTCGCTATCGCTTCTGAGCGATGAGCACCGCCGCTCGGTAACTGCCCCTTGGGGCCGTTCACCGGGCGACCACATTGGCCGAGGCGGGCGCGCAACGCCCACCTCGGCCAAATTTCTTTGCAGAATTCCTCGGCCTTTGCGGCGTGCCCGGCACCCGTGCGGCCATACTTTCCAAGATGAGTTCCGAGGTGACGACAGCCGTTCGACGTATCGTGGTGCTGGGGGGAGGTTCGGCCGGTTGGCTGACGGCTGCGACTCTGGCGGCAGAGTTGGGCGGTGATGGCCCCGACGCGCTGCAGATCACGCTGATCGAATCTCCCGACGTGCCCTCCATCGGTGTGGGCGAAGGCACTTGGCCGACGATGCGGGCCACGCTTCATCGCGTCGGCCTGAGTGAGGTCGACCTGATCCGCGAATGCGATGCGTCCTTCAAGCAGGGGTCCTGCTTCGACGGCTGGCTGCATGGCGGCGCGGGCGACCGCTACTACCACCCGTTCACGCTGCCGCACCAGTTCGGCGAGGTCGATCTGGCCGGCGCCTGGCTGCAGGGCGGCCGCGAACAAGGCTTTGCCGAGAGCGTCGGCGCGCAGCCGCATCTGTGCAACGCGCACCTGGCACCCAAGCAGACGACGACGCCCGACTTCGGCGGCGCCATGAATTACGGCTACCACTTTGATGCCGTCAAGCTCGGCCACCTGCTGCAGCGGCACACGACGGCGAAGCTCGGCGTGCGCCATGTCGTGGACCATTTCACCGCCGTGCGCTCGCACGAGAACGGCGACATCGCGGCCCTGACGACCCGTGGGCATGGCGACATCGAGGGCGACCTCTTCATCGACTGCTCGGGCCTGGCCAGCCTGCTGCTGGGCCAGCATTATGGCGTCGGCCTGCGCTCCGAGAAGGGCGTGCTCTTCAACGACAGTGCGCTGGCCGTGCAGGTACCGCATGCCGATGCGCAGGCCCCGCTGGCCTCCGCGACCGTCTCCACCGCGCATGCCGAGGGCTGGACCTGGGACATCGGCCTGCCCACGCGGCGCGGCATCGGCCTGGTGTTTTGCAGCAGCCATACGGACGACGACGCCGCCGAACGCGCGCTGCTGGGCCATCTGCAGCGCAACGGGCTGTCGCTCGGCGACGCAGTGCCGCGCCGGCTGCGCTTCAGCCCGGGCTACCGCGAGCAGTTTTGGCACCACAACTGCGTCGCCGTCGGGCTGTCGGCCGGCTTCATCGAGCCGCTCGAGGCCTCTGCGCTGGCGCTGGTCGAACTGTCGGCCGCCTTCATCCGCGATGAGATGCCGGCCGACCGCGCCGACATGGCACTGGTGGCGAAGCGCTTCAACGAGGCTTTCGCCTACCGCTGGTCGCGCATCATCGATTTCCTGAAGCTGCACTACGTGCTGAGCCGCCGCGATGACACCGACTACTGGCGAGAACACCGCTCGCCGGCCACACAGCCGGACTCGCTGCGCGAGCTGCTGCAGCTCTGGCGCCACCGCGCGCCGTCGCGTAACGACTTCTACCGCGTCGAGGAGGTCTTCCCCTCGGCGAGCTACCAATACGTCCTCTACGGCATGCAGTTCGAGCCCGAGGCGCGTGCGCTGCGTGCCGACAGGCTGGCCGCGGCCCAGTCCGGCCTGAAGGACGTGACGACAATCACCCGACGGTTGCTGGGCGGCTTGCCCCGTCACCGCGATCTCATCCAACACATCCGCGCGCACGGCATGCCGCCGGCCGCCTGACCCACTGAAGAAACCCCATGCTGCAACTGCTCAACAACATCCAGCACAAGGACCTGCGCGTCATCACCCAGCGTGGCGCAAAGTGGGGGGACGACATCATGTCGGCGCCCGTCACGGTGGACGAGTTCCGCAAGCTCCAGGCGCACTACCCCATCGTCTTCCAGGCCGATGACAAGGGCGGCTTCGTGCCGGCGGCGCTGTTCGGCCTGCAGGCGGGGCAGAACCTGTTCCTGAGCGAACAGGGCTGGGACGCCGACTATCTGCCGCTGTCCGTACAGCGCCTGCCGTTCTCCATCGGCATCGCCGATGACGAGTTGCGCATGATGGTCGACATGGACAGCAAGCGCGTCAGCCTGGGCGCCGAGGGCGAGGCCGTGTTCCTGCCGCAGGGCAGTACGACCGACTTCACCGAGAACGCCAACTCCGTGCTGCACACGCTGCACGAGGGCTTGGCGGCCACGACCGACTTCATCCAGACGCTGATGAAGCATGACTTGCTGGAGTCCTTCGTGCTGGACGTCGAGCGCCCTGACGGCACTCGTGGTCAGCTGGTGGGCTACTACATGATTCACGAGGAGCGCCTGGCCGCGCTGGACGCCAGCACCGTGGGCCTGTTGCACCAGGCTGACTACCTGCAGCCTATCTACATGGCCATCGCGTCGCTGTCCAACTTCACCAAGCTCATCAAGCGCCACCTGGCCCGCGAGGCCTGAGACCATGCTCGAGCGCAGTGACGTGAGTGCGCAGGCGATCCCCGCCGACGTGCTCCAGTCCAGCCAACCCGTGCTGCTGCGTGGTCTGGTACAGCACTGGCCGCTGGTGCAGGCGGCGCAGCGCTCCGACGCGGCCTTCTGCGACTACCTGCGCGGCTTCGGCGCCGATACGCGCCTGGCCCTCTGGCGCGGTGCGCCGGAGATCGGTGGGCGCTTCTTCTACAACGACGAGTTCAGCGGCTTCAACTTCCAGCACGAGATCCACACGTTTGGCGCGCTGCTGGACGAACTACTGGCCCAAACGCCCGACGCCCTTTACCTCGGCTCCACGGCGGTCGACCACTGTTTCCCCGGCCTGCGCCAGCACAACGACCTGCCCGTCCTCGCCGGCCTGCAACCGCACGTCAGCCTGTGGCTCGGCAATCGCATGCGGGTGGCAACGCATTTCGACCTGCCGGACAACCTTGCCTGCGTCGTCGCGGGCCGGCGCCGCTTCACGCTGTTCCCGCCCGAGCAGGTGGCCAACCTCTACATCGGTCCATTGGACCTGACGCCCGCCGGCCAGCCGATCAGCCTCGTTGACCACGCGCGTCCCGACCTCGTCCGTTTCCCGCGTTACGCGCAGGCGCTCGAGCATGCGCAAATCTTCGAGTTGCTGCCAGGCGATGCGCTCTTCATCCCCAGCCAGTGGTGGCATGGCGTGGAGTCGCTGGAGCCCATCAGTGCGCTCGTCAACTTCTGGTGGCGGCAGACCCCGGCCTTCATGGACGAGCCGATCAACACGCTGTTGATGGCCCTGCTATCACTGCGCGACCTGCCACCGGCCCAGCGCGATACCTGGCGCGCGCTGTTCAACCACTACGTCTTCGACGCCGATGAACAGACCGCGGCCCACATCCCGCCCGCCGCGCGCGGCATCCTCGCGCCGATGACCGACAACAGCGCCCGCCAGCTGCGCTCGATGCTGCAGAACCGACTCAAACGCTGACATGAAGCCCCTCGTCCAAGGAGTACCTTGGCCGGTCCCCCGCGGGGACGGCGATGCTTGCGGCATTGAGTCGCAAGCATCGCCATGGCGGGCCGGCTTGGGAGCGGCCCGGCGCTCGGCCCGCAAATCCTCAGCACCTTCTGTGCAGTCAACATGAAATCTGACATGAACAAACCCATCCGTCGCGTCGTCATCGCCGGTGGCGGCACCGCCGGCTGGATGGTGGCCGCGGGCCTGTCCAAATGCCTGGGCAAGCACTACGACATCCGCCTCGTCGAGTCCGAGGAGATCGGCACCGTTGGCGTTGGCGAGGCGACGATCCCGACGCTGCACATCCTGCACGAGATCCTGGACCTGGACGAGCGCGAGTTCATCCAGGCCACGCAGGCCACGTTCAAGCTTGGCATCAGCTTCGAGAACTGGCGCAACGTCGGCGAGAACTACTTCCACTCCTTCGGCAAGACCGGCAAGGGTCACTGGACGGCCGGCTTTCACCATTTCTGGCTGGAAGGCCGCAAGCGTGGCTTGGCGAGCGACTACGGCGACTACTGCCTGGAGCTGCGCGCCGGGCTGGACAACCGCTTCGCGACGCTGCCCGACAACGGCATCAACTACGCCTACCACTTCGACGCGACGCTGTACGGCCAATACCTGCGCCGCTTCTCCGAAGCGCTGGGCGTGCAGCGCATCGAAGGCAAGATCGCCAAGGTCCACACCGACGCCGCCAGCGGTGACATCACCGGCCTGCAGCTCGACGGCGGCGCGCTGATCGAAGGCGACTTCTTCATCGACTGCACCGGCATGCGTGCGTTGCTCATCGGCGAGACGCTGGGCGTGCCCTACGAGAGCTGGTCGCACTGGCTGCCCTGCGACAGCGCGCTTGCTGTGCAGACCACGCTGGTCGGCGAGCCGGTGCCCTACACCCGTGCCATCGCCCACCCCTGGGGCTGGCAGTGGCGCATCCCGCTGCAGCACCGCGTCGGCAACGGCGTCGTGTTCAGCAGCAAGCACATCAGCGACGACGAAGCCAAGGCCGCGCTGCTCGCCAACGTGCAGGGCGAGGTGTTGCGCCAGCCGCGCGTCATCAAGTTCACGCCGGGCCAGCGCGAGCAGGTCTGGAAGAAGAACTGCGTCGCCATCGGCCTGTCCAGCGGCTTCCTGGAGCCGATCGAATCCACCAGCATCCACCTGATCCAGAAGGGCCTGACCCGGCTGATCGAGCTGTTCCCGACCGACGGCGTGCGCCAGAGCGATATCGACGAGTACAACCGGCAGACGCAGGAGGCGATCGAGGTCGTGCGCGACTTCATCATCCTGCACTACCACGTCAACAACCGCACGGACTCGACCTTCTGGCGCGACTGCCGCGAGATGGAGGTGCCACCGCTGCTCAAGCACCGCATCCAGCATTTCCGGGACACCGCACGCATCATGCTGAACCAGGGCGAGCTGTTCGCCGAGAACTCCTGGGTGCAGGTCATGATGGGGCAGGGCATCCAGCCGGCCAGCCATCACCCCATCACGCGCAACATGGACAACCGCAACCTCGCGGAGTTCCTCGGCGACATCCGCAAGGACGTGGCGCGCACGATGATGAAGCTGCCCAAGCACCAGCAGTTCATCGACGGCTTTTGCCCCGCACCCAAGCTCGACCTGGTCACGAACAAGCCCGTCGTCGGCCCCGAGCTGCGCATCAACCCCAACGCCCGTCTGGAGACGGTGCAGTTGTCCAACGGCGCGACGGTCTATGTCGTCGACGACTTCGCGCAAGACCCCGACGCCCTCGTGGCGCTCGCCGAGGCCCAGGCCGACCAGTTCCAGGCGCCTGCGGGCCATCCCTATCCCGGCCCCCAGCTCGCACTGCCGGACGGCATGGCCGCCGCTCTGGGGGGCTATTTCGACCAGCACCTGCGCCCCCGACTGGGTGCCGGTCCGGGGCTGGGCATGTCCGGGCGCTTCTCGCGTGTCACGCAGGATGCCGCGACGCTGGACCCGCGCCAGCGCATCTGCCACCGCGACGACTCCGCCATCGGGCCGGGCGAGGTGATCTCGGCATCCGTGCATTACCTGTTCAAGGACGAGCAACTGGGCGGCACCGTGTTCTTCCGTTCGCTGATGTCCGACGTCGAAACACGCCAGTTCATGCGCGACTCCAACACGCTGGACGGCAGCGCCTTCAGCGACAAGTACGGCATCGCGCCCGGCTACATGACCGAGAGCAACCGCTACTTCGAGGTCATCGGCCGCGTGCCGGCCAAGTGGAACCGTGCCATCTTCTACAGCGGCAGCATCTTCCATACCGGCGACATCAACTGGCCCGCAGCCCAGGCCAGCTACCAGACCGGCATGGGCCGCCTGACCATCAACGCCTTCTTCAAGAGCCGCATGGCCTGAGGCCCCTCGCCCTGTCTCGCGCCGCTGCACGCGGGCGGGCCTGGTCGGTCCCCCGAGGGGACGAGGCCACCTGCGGCATTGAGCCGCAGGTGGCCTCAGTCGGGCCGGCTTGGGAGCGGCCCGGCGCTCGGCCCGGAAGACGTGACCCCACGGCCTCGATAATCGAGGCCATGACGACTTCCATCACCATCGCCACGCGGGAAAGCCGCTTGGCGCTGTGGCAGGCCGAGCATGTGCAGGCCCGCCTCGCCAACGAACTGGGCCTGACGGCCACGCTGCTGGGCATGACGACCCGCGGCGACCAGATCCTCGACCGCACGTTGTCCAAGATCGGCGGCAAGGGCTTGTTCGTGAAGGAGCTGGAAGCGGCCCTCGCAGAAGGCCGCGCCCAGCTCGCCGTGCACTCGCTGAAGGACGTGCCGATGGAACTGCCCGAGGGCTTCCTGCTGGCCGCCGTGCTGGAGCGCGAGGACCCGCGCGACGCCTTCGTCGCCAATGATTTCGCGTCGGTTGCCGAGCTTCCCCAGGGCGCCATCGTCGGCAGCTCCAGCCTGCGCCGCGTGACCCAACTGCTGAGCATGCGCCCGGACCTGCGCGTGGAGCCCTTGCGTGGCAACCTCGACACGCGTCTGCGCAAGCTGGACGAAGGCGGTTATCACGCCATCGTGCTGGCCGCGGCCGGCCTCAAGCGCCTGGGCCTCGCCCACCGCGTGCGTGCGCTATTCGAGATTGACCAGATGCTGCCTTGTGCAGGGCAGGGCGCTTTGGGCCTGGAGATCCGTGCCGACGACGTCGCGCTGGCGGAGGCCCTCGCCAAACTGGCCCACCCGCCGACCCAGCTCGCCTGCGAGGCCGAGCGCGCCGTTTCGCGTGCCTTGGGCGGCAGCTGCAGCCTGCCGCTCGCGGCCCATGCGCGCTGGCAGGGCGCCACGCTGTGCCTGGACGCAGCCCTGGGCCATGCCGAGGCGCACACCTCGCCGCTGCTGCGCACCAGCGTCGCTGCCGAGGTGGGCGATGTGGCGGCCGCACGTGGCCTCGGCCAGCAGGCCGCCGCGCGTCTGCGCGACCTGGGTGCGGGCGCCTACCTGCCCGCATGACCACGCTGATCGTCACCCGCCCGCGCCCGCAATGCGCGGCCTGGCTGGCGCGGCTGGCCGCGTTGGGCGTTGCTGCCCAGGCGCTGCCGCTGATCGAAATCCTGCCGCCCCGCGACCCCGCCCCGGTGCGCGCCGCCTGGGCCGGGTTGAGCGCCGTGGACCTGGCCGTCTTCGTCAGCCCCAATGCCGTCGAGCATTTCTTTGCCCACGCAGACGGCAGCTGGCCCGCCCACACACTGGCTGCCTGCGTCGGCCCCGGCAGCGCCCAGGCGCTGGCTGCGCATGGCGTGCCTGCGGCCCTCATCGTCCAGCCCGCTGCCGACGCGGTCAGCCTGGACTCCGAGCACCTGTGGGAAGAGCTGTCACCCCGCCGCGACTGGGCCGGCGCCTGCGTGCTGCTGCTGCGCGGCGACGGCGGCCGCGAGTGGCTGGCCGAGCGCCTGGAAGAGGCCGGAGCCAGCGTCGAGGCCGTCACCGTCTATCACCGCGCCGGCCCGCGTTTCAGCCCAACCGAGCAGGCGTTGCTAGCCGACGTGCTGGCCCGCCCGCAGGATCACGTCTGGCTGTTCAGCAGTGCCGAGGCTGTCGGCCACCTGCAGGGCCGCCAACTGGCCGGCCAGCGCGCCATCGCCACCCACCCGCGCATTGCCGATGCCGCTCGCGCTGCCGGTTTTGCCCCTGTGGTTTTGGCGCGACCGGACCCTGAAGCGGTGACTCAAGCCCTGAAGGGCGTCTGACAGAATCCTCCGCACTGTGATCGAGCCGATTCCCGTTGTCCCCGCGGCCGAGCCCGCGGCCCCGCCGCCGCCCCCGCCCACCCCCCATCTGCCGGCCTGGCTGCCTTGGCTGCTTGCGCTGCTGGGCGCCGCCGTGCTGTTGTGCGTCGTGCTGGCCTGGCAGAGCCTGTCGCGCCAGCAGTCGCTGGAGCAGGAGCTGGTGCGCCGCCAGGAAGCCAGCCAGGCCGAGGCCACCGAGGCGCGCCTGGCCGCCAAGCAGTCGGGCGAGCTGGTGCGTGACACGGCTGCCAAGGTCTCGCTGCTGGAGGCCCGCCTGGCCGAGGTGGCCCTGCAGCGCGGCCAGTTGGAGGAGCTGATCCAGTCCATGTCCCGCTCGCGTGACGAGAACGTCATCGGCGACATCGAGGCCGCCATCCGCGTCGCGTTGCAGCAGACCCAAATCACCGGCAGCGCTGAGCCCCTCGTCGCCACGCTCAAGCAGGCCGACGAACGCCTGCTGCGCTACAAGCAGCCGCGCATGGAAGGCGTGCGCCGCGCCGTCGCGCGCGACCTGGACCGCGTCAAGTCGGTGGCCGTCGTCGACGTGTCCACGCTGACCATCAAGCTCGACGAAGTCGTGCGCATGGCCGACGAACTGCCGCTGATCTCCGGCGGCGAGGCCGGTGTCAGCCCGCGTGAGGAACGCCGCGCCGACGCCGCCGCCAAGGACCGCGAGCGCCTGCTCAGGCTGCAGCGCGAGCAGGCCGCTGCCGCCGCCGAAGGCCGGTTGTCGCTGTGGTGGTGGCAGGCCACCCAGCAACTCTCCAGCTGGACCGGCGTCGCCTGGGGCGAGGCCCGCACGCTGCTGCGCGTGACCCGCATCGCCCACCCGGAGGCCGCGCTGGTCTCGCCCGACCAGAGCTTCTTCCTGCGCGAGAACCTCAAGCTGCGCCTGCTGAACGCCCGCTTGGCCCTGCTGAGCCGCCAGTTCGACACCGCCCAGTCCGACTTGCGCGACAGCCAGGAGATGCTCAGCCGCTACTTCGACATGCGCTCGCGCAAGGTGACGAGCGTGGCCGAGCTGCTTCGCCAGGTCGCCGGTCAGTCGCGCCAGGTCAGCGTTCCGCGCCCCGATGACACCTTGGCTGCCTTGACCGCTGCCGCAGCGGGGCGCTGAAGATGCGCCTCGTCATCTGGCTGGTCCTGCTCTTTGTCGCGGCCGTCGTCGCGGCGCTGACGCTGGGCTCCAACGACGGCCTCGCCAGCTTCTACTGGGGCGGCTGGCGGCTGGACATCTCGCTCAACCTCTTCCTGCTGCTGCTCGTGGCGAGCTGCTTCGCCCTGGTGACGGCCATCCAGGCCATCGAGGCGCTGACGACGCTGCCCAAGCGCGCCCGCGAGTGGCGCCTGGCCCAGCGCGAGCGCAACGCCCAGCTGGCGCTGCGCGAGGCGCTCGTCGAACTCTTCGGCGCCCGCTTCAGCCGTGCGCAGAAGGCGGCGCAGAAGGCGCTCGGCATCCAGTCCGCCACGCCCGAGCTGGCGGCCGACCAGTCCTTCATGGCCCTGGCCCATCTGCTGGCCGCCGCCAGCGCCCACCGCCTGCAGGACCGCCGCCACCGCGACGAACAGCTCAACCGCGCGCTGGAGCTGGCCCGCCGCAGCGGCGGCACGCGCGCGCATGAAGACGGCGCCCGCCTGCTGGCCGCCGAATGGGCGCTGGACGACCGCGATGCCCCGCGCGCGCTGGCCGTGCTCAGCGAGCTACCGCCTGGCGTCGCCCGCCGCACCCAGGCGCTGCGCCTGCGCCTGCAGGCCTCGCGCCTGGCCCGCCAGCCGCTGGACGCACTGCGCACGGCCCGCCTGCTCGCCAAGCACCAGGCCTTTTCCAAGGTTGCCGCGCAAGGCCTGCTGCGCTCGCTGGCCTTTGAGGCGCTGGACGGCACCCGTGATGTCGACCAGCTGCGCACCATCTGGCTCCAGCTCGACCCGGCCGACCGTCGCGATCCCCTCGTTGCCGCCCGCGCGGCCCAGTGCGCCGGCCAGCTCGGCGCGCCGGACGACGGCCGCGGCTGGCTGCGCCCCTTCTTCGACGACCTGGGCGACGTCAATGCCGACGACCGCGCCGAACTCGCCATCGCGCTGGTGCCCGTGCTGGCCGGTTGCGGGCCGGACTGGCTGCAGCGCCTGGAGTCGGCCCAGAGCCGTTTCCCGCGCGAACGCGCGCTGGCCTACGCGCTGGGCCATGCGCTGGCCGAGCGTCAGCTCTGGGGCAAGGCCCGCCTGATGCTCGACACCGTTGCCGAGGACGCCGCCATGCCCAGTGCCACACGCCGGCGCAGCTGGCTGGCACTCGCGGCGATGGCCGAGCAGGAGGGCGACGAGCAGCGCCGCGCGCGCTGCTTCGAGGCGGCGGCGCGTCTGCCATGAGCGCGGTGCCGGGCCGGCAAGAACTATTTTCGAGAATATCGGCCAACTCTTGCTGGGTCCCTGGAAATCTGGCTATACTGTGAGGCTTCAGCGGCTGTAGCTCAGTTGGATAGAGTACTTGGCTACGAACCAAGGGGTCGTGGGTTCGAATCCTGCCAGCCGCACCAAAACAAGAAGAAATGGAAACGCCCCGGAGCTTGCTCCGGGGCGTTTTTCCTTGTGCGGTCGAAAACCTCAGCCGCTTCGGGAGAAGCGTGGCGCCTTGGCCGGCTGCCAGTGGCCGTCGTCGCTCTGCACGAAGCTGCCCCGCGCCTGTGCCTGCGGATGCAGCGGCGCCTCGGCCAGCGTCAACACCGGCGCGAAGCAGACGTCGCTGCCTTCCAGCAACGCTGTCCATTCATCCCGCGTCTTCTCGCGGATGCGTCCGGCGACGCGCTCGCGCAGCGCCGGCCATTGGCGGTGGTCGTGCTGGGCGGCGGGGGCTACGTCCTGCAAGCCCAGGCGCTGCAGCAGCTCGGCGTAGAACTGCGGTTCCAGCGCGCCCAGCGACACGAAGCGGCCATCGGCGCATTCAAAGCAGTCATAGAAGGGCGAGCTGTGCAGGAAGAAGTTCTGCGCCGGCTCGTCGCTCCAGCGGTCGGCGGCGCGCAGCGAGTGCAGCAGGCTGGACAGCAGGCCCACGCCATCGACCATCGCCGCGTCGACGACCTGCCCACGCCCGCTGCGCTGCGCCTCCCATAGCGCCGCCATCAGGCCGAAGGCCAGCAACATCGCGCCGCCGCCCATGTCGCCCACCAGCGTGGCCGGCAGGCTGGGTGCTACGCCCGTGCGGCTGGCGATGGACAGCACGCCGGTCAGCGCGACGTAGTTGATGTCGTGGCCCGCCGCCTGGGCCAGCGGGCCGGTCTGGCCCCAGCCGGTCAGGCGGCCGTAGACGAGGCGTGGGTGGCTGGCCGTGAAGCTGTCGGGCCCGAGCCCAAGGCGTTCCATGACGCCGGGGCGAAAGCCTTCGATGAGGGCATCGGCGCCCTCGATGAGCCGGCGCGCTTCGGCCAGACCCTTGGACGTTTTCAGGTCCAGGCAGACGCGCCGCTTGCCACGGTCGAGCGCCGTGCCGGTGGCGATCACTTGGCCGCCGGGGCGGTCGATGACGAGCACGTCGGCGCCATGGTCGGCCAGCAGCATGCCGGTCAGCGGGCAGGGGCCGAGGCCGGCCATTTCGATAACGTGCAGGCCGGCGAGTGGCCCGCTGCGAGGTGAAGAGTCCATGGCGACAATGCTCGCATGAGCAAGGCGTTCACCAAGGAAAGCGATGGGCCGGAAGACGATGACGGCGACGGACCTTCGCTGCCCGCGTTGCCCGCCGGCAGCCGCAACTACCTGACGCCGGCCGGCTATGCCCGGCTGCGCGCGGAGTTCATGGAGTTGCTGGACGGCGAGCGGCCCAAGATCGTCGAGATCGTCTCCTGGGCAGCCAAGAACGGCGACCGGTCGGAGAACGGCGACTACCTCTACGGCAAGAAGCGGCTGCGCGAGATCGACCGCCGGCTGCGCTTCCTGACCAAGCGCCTGGACATCGCCGAGGTGGTCGACCCCAGCGCCCATCACGGCAGCGATCAGGTCTTTTTTGGCGCGACGGTGACCTATGCCAACGCGCGTGGCGAGGAGAAGACGATCCGCATCATTGGCATCGACGAGGCCGACAGCCTGGCCGGCGAGGTCAGCTGGGTCTCGCCGATCGCGCGCACGCTGCTGAAGGCGCGCGTGGGGGACGAACTCAATCTCGTGACGCCGGTGGGCGTCGAGAAGATCGAGGTCGTCGAGGTGCAGTACCCGGCGCCTGCGGCCGGTGGCTGATCAAGACTTCTTCGGCGCCGGCTTCAGCATCGCGTCGGCGCGGGCTTTCTCTTCGGGGCTCAGCTTCGCCGCGAGAGCGGGCAGGGCGGCGCTGGCCTGCTCGTTGCCCAGGCCCTTGCTCAGGCTGCACCAGGCGTAGGCCGCCGCCATGTCCTTGTCGCCACCCTGGCCCTGGGCCAGCATGACGGCGAGGTTGAACATCGCATCCGGCTGGCGGCGCTGCGCCGCAGCCTGGAAGAACTGCCGCGCGGTGGCGAAGTTCTGCTCCACAACCTCCCCGCGGTAGAAGTACGTGGCCAGCGCGTTCTGCGCATCGGCGTGGCCCTTGAGCGCGGCGTCCTTGTAGAGCACGACGGCGCGCTCGGGCGCGGCAGGGGCGCCTTCGCCGAGGTCCATCATGCGTGCGGCGGCGTAGGTCGCCTCCAGGTGGCCGGCCTTGGTGGCAGCCACGTAGTAGGCGCCGGCGCGCTTCAGGTCCAGCGGCACGCCTTCAGGCTGCTTGGGCAACTGGTGGTGGTAGAGCTGGCCCAGCATGTAGAGGGCGGGCACATGGCCGGCCTCGCCAGCGTTCTGCAGATAGGTCAGGGCACGCTTGGCATCGGGCGCGGTGCCGATGCCGCTGAGGTTGGCCTGGGCCAGCAGCGTGCCGGCGGGCTCGAAGCCGTAGTCCAGTGCCTTGCTCCACCACTTGTAGGCTTCGGCGGGGTTGCGCTTGGTGCCCTGGCCGCTGAGGTAGATGCGCGCCAGCAGCAGCGAGGCCTCGACGCGGGTGTTGATGTTGTCGGGCCTCTTGGGGTCGAACTGGAGACGATCCTTGACGGGGTCGTAGCGCGCGTCGACGACCTCCTTCAGCCATTCAATGGCCTTGGGTGTGCTGGCCGGCGTGCCCAGGCCCAGCAGGTGGATGCGGCCCAGCATCATGGCCGCTTCCTCGTAGCCGAGCTTCTTCCAGCCTTCCTCGAACCTGGTGCGGGCCTCGACGAAGTTGCCGGCCTCGTAGGCTTCAAAAGCCTGGGTGAGGGACTTGTCCTTGCGTGCGATCCAGTTG
>NZ_JBGCUM010000069.1:0-23591 GCF_054177665.1 Roseateles sp. P5_E8
AGGCCGCGGCGCGCGGCGGGTGGCAGCAGCGCCAGCGTCTCCTCGGCCAGATATTCGCTGAGCGTGGCACCCGGCGCGGCCTGGCCGGCAGCGCGGGCCAGCGCCAGCACATGGGCCATCCAGCCGCCGGCCTGGGCCAGCCGATCGGCGCTCCAGTCCTGGCCCGACACGGCGCGCGCCACGGCCGCCGCCTCGTCGCCCGCCAGCGCCAGGTCGTCGTAGACCGACAGCCAGCCCGGCACCAGGCCGCGCGACAGCGGCAGGCCCGGCGGGCGGCGGCTGATGAGCAGGAAGGCCAGCCGCCCCTGCGAGCCGGCGGCGACCTCGCGCGCGGCGTCCAGCAGCTCGAACAGCGCGGCAGCTTCGGGCAGGCGATGGCAGTCGTCGAAGACCAGCGTCAGCGGCTGCGGCGCAAGGGCCAGCCACTGCTGGAAGAACTGGCGCGCAAAGGCGCGCAGCTCGGTCTGGTGCTCGGGCGACCACGCCGGCAACCGCGCCGGGTCACCATGCGCGGGGTGGCAGCGCAGCGCGTCCAGCAGGCCGGCGATGTCGGCATCGTCCTCGTCCAGCCGGTACCAGACGCAGCGCCGTGCGTCGGCCTGGGCCAGCCATTGCGCGGCCACCGAGGTCTTGCCGGCGCCGGGCAGGCCCAGCAGCCAGACCAGCTCGTGGCGGCGCAGCCGCTCGTCCAGCGCCTGGATCTGGCGGGGTCGCAAGACCTGCCCCTCGGTGCGGGGCGGCACGAGCTTGTAGGGCAACGCGGCGGGCATCGGACGATGCTAGTGCAGTTACCCTCGCGCGATGTCCTCCTCCCTTGCCGAGAACCGTCAGTCCCGGGCCACGCTGGCCGAGCTGCTGCTGCTCGCCAGCGTCTTTGTCATCGCCGCCTGCGGCCTGGTCTACGAACTCGCGGCAGGCGCGCTCGCCAGCTATCTGCTCGGCGACTCGGTGCTGCAGTTCTCCACCGTCATCGGCGTCTACCTGTTCGCGATGGGGCTGGGCTCGTGGCTGTCGCGCTTCGTCGAGCGCCAGTTGATCGGCGTCTTCCTGCAGGTGGAGCTGCTCGTCGGCGTCATCGGCGGGCTGATGCCGGCGGCGCTGTTCACCGTGCACAGCCTGCTGCCGCCGGGTGAGGCCATGGTCTTCCGCGTGCTGCTCTACGCGCTGGTGCTGCTGGTGGGCACGCTGGTGGGGCTGGAGATCCCGCTGGTCATGCGCATCCTCAAGCGCCACTTCAGCGCGCGCTACGGGCTCAAGGACCTGGTGTCGCAGGTGCTGACCTTCGACTACCTCGGCGCCCTACTCGTGGCGCTGGCCTTCCCGCTCGTGCTGGTGCCGCATCTGGGCCTGGTGCGCACGGGCGTGGCCTTCGGGTTGCTGAACGTCGCCGTGGCCGTCTGGGCGCTGTGGCTGTTCCGCGCGGAGCTGCGCGCCAAGGTATCGATGGCGGCCGCCTGCGCGCTGTCAGCCGCGCTGCTGCTGGCGGCCCTGGTGGGCGCGGAGCGGCTGACGACCTGGGCCGAGGACCGTTTCTACGGCGAGGACATCGTCTTCAAGCAGAGCAGCGACTACCAGCGCATCGTCGTCACCGAGGGCCGCGCCGGTACGCGCCTGTTCCTGAACGGCAACCTGCAGTTCCACTCCAAGGACGAGTACCGGTATCACGAAGCCCTGGTGCAGCCGGCGATGGCGGCACACGGCGCCCCGAAGCGCGTGCTGGTGCTGGGCGGCGGCGACGGCATGGCCGTGCGCGAGGTGCTGAAGTACGCCAGCGTCGAACAGGTCACCCTCGTCGAGCTGGACCCGCAGATGACCGCGCTGTTCCGCGACACGCCGAAGCTCGCCGCGCTGAACGGCCATGCGCTGTCCTCGCCCAAGCTGCGCATCGTCAACGCCGATGCCTTCGGCTGGCTGGAGCAGCAGACCGAGGTCTTCGACGTCATCGTCATCGACTTCCCCGACCCGTCCAATTTCGCGCTGGGCAAGCTCTACACGGCCAGCTTCTACGAGCTGGTGGACCACCACCTCAGCGCCGGCGGCTATGCGGTCGTGCAGACCACCTCGCCGCTGATCGCGCGGCGCAGCTTCTGGACGGTGGTGACCACCATCGAGTCCACCGGGCTGACGACCACGCCGTACCACGCCCATGTGCCGTCTTTTGGCGAATGGGGCTTCGTGCTGGCGTCGCGCCGGCCGTTCCGGCTACCGACGCAGTTCCCGCCCGGACTGCGCTTCCTGAGCCCTCAGAGCCTGCCGGCGCTGCTGGACTTCCCGCCCGACATGGCGCGCGTGCCGACCGAGGTGAACCGGCTGAGCAACCAGGTGCTGGTGCAGGAGTTTGAGGCGGAGTGGGGCAAGGTCCACTGAGGCGCTAGTTGCCGATCACACCCTTGAGCCCGCTCGCGACCGAGGCTAGCGCCGTCGCGGTGGCCATCACGGTCACGCCTAGATTGCGCAGCGCGTCGAGCTGCTTTTGCAGCGCGGCTGGGTCGCGCGCGGCGCCCCAGGCGGTCGTCGCGGCGCGCGTCAGCCAGCGCCCCTGCCGCAAAGGCGCCTGTGAACGGGCGATGACCATGCCGGTGCCGAAGCTCAGCAGGATGCTGACGGCGTAGTAGGCGAACTCGCGCAGCTCCCGCGCGTTGGCCGGCAGCACCGCGGCGCCGTCCACCCAAGCCACCACCAGGCTCATTCCCAGGACGGAAAGCACTGCGGTGCCGGCCGCCAGCAGCACGTTGCGCAGCACGCCGCGGCCGCCGCGCTGCAGCAGGTAGCCGAAAGGCAAGGGGATGGCCAACGAGGCCAGGCGCAGCCACAGCGTCGGCAGGTCCAGCGCCATGACGATCACGTAGTGCGCGACCAGCAGCAGCACAAAGGCGGGCGGCAAGACGGCCCAGGCCGGCAGCGCGGCAGCGTCTGCTCGCGGCGGTGCGGGCGAGGTATCGGGCGACTCGTCACGCGCCGGCGCAGCGCCGGACTCCAGCGCCGCCACGCGCGCCATCGCGTCTTCGAGCGCCGTCTCCTGCGCCTGCAGGCGCGCCAGCAGCGGTTTGAACAGGAAGAGGTCGCGCGTGCAATGCGGGCAGGCCAGCGCCTGATCGTCGATCACGCTGACGCAGTAGGGGCACTTCACGGCGCCACGACGTTGAGTTGCACCACGGTTTCCGACTCGCGCCCTTCGCTGTCGGCCACGCGCACGAGCAGGCGATGCTGCCCCGGGGGCACGCTGACGCCGTCCAGCACGATGCCGCCATCGCTGATGCCGCCGCGCAGCCGCGGCGTCAGGTCGACCGACGGCTTCTTCAGATAGGTCACCTGCAGGGTCGACACGTCGATGCGCGCGCCGCCCATGGCCTTGAGGCCGACCTTGAGCTGCAACGGTGCCCGCACGGCGGCGCCGTCCTTGACCGGCAACTCCTGCGTGATGCGTGGCCCGCGGGTGACGCCACGCGTGCCGAAGGGCGCGTCCGGCCGGCCAGCCTCCTYGGCGGTGACGAGGTCCAGCGCAAACGCCGGCGACAGCGTCAGCGCCATCAGCATCGGTAGCAGAAGGCGCAAGGGCTGGGCTGGGGTCATCGGGTGATCTTCCTTTTCAATGAAATGAGGCGGACGGCGCAGTCATCAGCGCTGCAGCTTCAACGGCACACCGTACTGGACGAATGCTGCCCAGATGCGCGGGTCGCGCAGCGCGTCGCCGTGGCGGCCTGCGGCAAATTCACGCTTGGTGGCGTTCAGCGCGGCAATCACGTCCATGCCGCCCTGCCGCACCTTGGCCAGGAAGGCGGGAATGAACACCGACGTGCCTTCGTCATCAATGGGCCACAGCGTCATCAGCGTGTTGGTGTTGCCGGCCAGCATGAACGCATAGGGCAGGCCCATGATGCCTTCGCCGCTTTCCGCACGGCCCAGGCCGGTCTCGCAGGCGGACAG
This sequence comes from Roseateles sp. P5_E8, assembly GCF_054177665.1. Classification (NCBI taxonomy): domain Bacteria; kingdom Pseudomonadati; phylum Pseudomonadota; class Betaproteobacteria; order Burkholderiales; family Sphaerotilaceae; genus Roseateles; species Roseateles sp. P5_E8. The sequence continues at coordinate 3,928 of NZ_JBGCUM010000069.1, forward strand.
CAGCACGAGGTCGGAGCGCAGCTTCAGCGCCGCGATGTCGCCGTCCTGCAGATAGGCCTGCGGCAGGTTGGCGCCCATGCTGAGCACCAGCGCGCTGCGCTGGTCGTCCACGTAGCCATGTGTGGCGAAATGCAGCACGTCGAAGCCGGCCAGCTCGTCCCGGCTCTGCATGTCGAGCAGGCCGCCGCGCGATGCCGCCTTGCCCAGCAACTGGCGGCTGCCTTTCGCGAACAACGGCAGCAGCGCCGCCGACTCCTTTCGGGTGCCCGGCAAAGGCGTCCACTCCAGGTCGGCCATCCAGTCAGGCAAGGCGGCGTCGGCGGGCGCGGTGGCGCGGTAAACCGGGTCGGCGATGGACAGCAGGCGCGGCGCCCCGGTGCGGGGGCGGGCGGCGCGCTGGGTCAGTTCGGCATGCACGGCCAACGACTGCACGTAGCCCACATCCATCTGCGCCACCAGTTGCCGGTCGCCCAGCCACAGGGTCTCGAAGGGCAGCTGCGTCAGCGCACCATCCGGGCTGACGATCAGGCGCTTCGCCTCGCGCATGGCCTCCGGCAGCGGCGCCAGCAGCCAGCCGGACACCTCGCGCCCCAAGGCGGCGAGATCGGCCACGCGGCGGGCGCCGTCCGGGGCCTCGGCGGCCACGACATAACGCCCGTCCGCCGTGCGCCAGACCGGCCGGCCGCGCAGGCTCAGGCCCTGCGTGTCGGCAGCGGCATCCCCCGAGAACAGCAGCCTGCGATACAGCAGCAGCGCGTTGCGCTGCTCCGCGCCGAGCGCGACGAAGTGATTGGAAAGGCGTGGCTCCTCGTTCGGCGCTAGGTTCAGCAGCAGCGTTGCGACGAAGCCGCCCGGCACCTCCAGCCAGCTCAGGTAGGCGTCGCCCGGCGCCAGGCTGTCGCCCTCGCGCGCCTGCACCGTGGCCTTGCGCATCTCCAGCATCTGCAGCGGCCCCAGGCCCACCGCGTTGTTCAGCCACTGGCGGTCACGATCGCTGGCTGAAAGGCGCTGCAAGGCCAGCGCTTCCAGGTAGGCCAGCTCGGCCATCGCCTCGCTCTCATCAGCCGCCGACTCGAACAAGCGCTTCACGCCCTTGGGCAACTGCACGGCGAGTGTGCGCAAGCGCTGCGCGTCGGCCCGTTGCTGTTGCCGGCGTGCATCGGCGTCGGCGTCGCGCAGCCCCTTGAACTGGTCGGCCAGGCCCTGGGCACGCAGCCGCCGCAGCAGCGTCTGCGCTCGCAGGCCTTCGGTTGCCGAGGGCACCAGCGGCTGCCCCTGCTCCACCGCAGCCCGCGCGACGAGGCGATGCAGGCTGTCGAAACGAGCGAGGTCGCGCTGCTCGGAGAACGACGGCAGCCGGGTCGCGTCCGTGCGCAATAACACCAGGCCCTGCACCTGGCGCAGCAGGGCCAGGCTTTGCTCCCGCAGCGCCGGCTCGCGCAGCAGCGTCGCCGCGACAGCCCAGTCCACCCTCAGCTCGGACTCGGGGCGCAGGCCATCCAGGTCATTGCCGTCGATGCGTTCCTTGAGCATGCCCCGCAAGGCCGCTGGCGACCCACTCAGCAGCGTCTGCAGCGCGCGCAACTGCGGCAAGCGAAAGGCGGAGCAGCGCTCCGGGCTGCAGGCGCCCACGGCTTCGTCGAGCAGCGCGCGCAGCTCCGCACGCTCCTCGCCGCCCGGGCCGTCGGGGCGCAGCAGCGCATCGTTCACGAGGTCCAGCACAGGCGCGGAATAGCCGCACTGCTGCTCGATCAACACCCGCAGCCGCGCGAGCGACCGGGCCGGCACCTTGTGCTGCGCGCGGTCCCGTGCAATGTCGGTGCGCCAGCGCAGGCTGAGGTCGCTGCAACCGGTCGCGCCTTGCGGTTGCAGTTCGGCGACCATGCGTTCGAAAGCCTCGGCGGTGTCCACATCCCCCAGCCGCCAGGACAGCCGGGCAATCTGCAACGCCGAAATGCGGCCCAGCGCGCTGGCGGGGTGCTGCGCGGCAAGACCCAGGGCCTGCATCCAGCCCTGGCGGGCGCTGTTCAGATAGCCGTCCAGCTCGGACTTCTCCGCCGCGATCCACGGCGCCACCTCCGGCAGCGCGGCGGCCGTGGAGGCGGACTCCTCCTGCCCCTCCTTCTTCAACCACGCCCGGTACTGCCCACGCATGAAGTCGTAGGCGCCCAGATAGTGCAGAAAGAGATATTCCTGCCCCTCCTCCTGCCAGAGCTTGGCCGTCTCATACAGCCGGTGGTTCAACTGGCAAACGCCGAAGGGCCGCTGTGAACTGTCAGGGAAGCTGCCGCAGAACTCGGCAATGACGCTCAGCATCACCGCCGCCGTGCCGGAGCTCTCCGGCGGCAGGTCGCGCAGGGCGCGATTCATCGTCTGCAGCTGGGCGGTCAGCAGCTTCTGGCAGTCAGGGGACTCCTTGCGGCACGCCGCCAGGAAGGCTGCCGTTGCTGGATTCCACACCTTGTCGTTGTAGCCCGTCGCGGTCATGCCACCCCAGCGCATCCTGCGCAGCTGCGGCAGCAGTTCCTGGTACTCCAGCAGCGACGCGCGCAGCAGCGTGGGCAGCGGCTGCGGCCCGGCCGCTGCGGTCGCCAGCGGCAGACGCAGCGCCTGCCCGGCAGCCGGCTGGGCTGCGGTCGGCAAGACTGTCAACGCCAGGGCCAGCCCCAGCGCCATCCGGCGCATCGCGGTAATCCAGGAAGCTTGCATGCGAAGCGCTTCTTCAAAAAGGTGAGCGATGGCAGCGCCGACGCGGCGGGACCATACCACCGCCGGCCCCTGGAAGGCACGCCGTTTGCCGCACCCCTGACTTCGCCGGCACGGTGCCGGCGCCGGAGCCCTTTATGCCATCTACCATTTCCCAGGCCGACCTGCCCACCACGCCGGCCGACACCGATCCTTCCAACATAGACAGCGTCTACCAGAATCTCATCCACGGCGTCGGCCATGAGCACGTCACCGAGGCCAACGTCCAGGCGCTGATCGAGCGCGCCGAGGCTGACAAGCACCCCGTGCTGGCTGCCGAACTGCGCGAGTGGCAGGCGCCCTGCGGCTGAAGCACACGAGTCCCTCGGTCGGGCTGGCGCGGCGGCGTTCGCTGCTAGGCTCGCCGCCTTGCGCCTCGACCACCCTGACTCCCTAACCGGCCTGCAACGCCGGGCCGTGATGCTCGGCCTGCTGGCCGCTGGCTGCACGCCGGAAGCGCCGGCGTTGCAAGGCGGCTGGGTCGGCACGCATCCCGAGCGTGGGCATCGGCTGCGCGGCGAACTGCCCCAGGCCGACGGGCCGCTGCGAAAGAGCGACGTCCTCATCGTCGGTGCCGGCATTGCGGGTTTGGCCTGCGCGCGAGCTTTGGCCCAGCGTGGCGTCGGCGACATCACGCTGCTCGACCTGGAAGACCAGGCCGGCGGCAACAGCCGCGCCCATGCGATAGGCGCCGCGCCCTGCCCGCTCGGCGCCCACTACCTGCCGCTGCCCGGCGCCGAGGCGCACGAGGTTTCGCAACTGCTCGCGGAGCTGGGCCTGTCGCGCCAGGTGCTGGGCCGCACCGAGTGGGATGAGCGCCATCTTTGCCACAGCCCGCAGGAGCGCCTCTTCATTGACGGCGAATGGCATGAGGGCCTGCTGCCGCCGCCGGAGTCGCCCGCGGCACGCGAGCAATACCAGCGTTTCTCGACCCTGGTCGCCCAGGCCCAGCGCGACCTGGGCTTTGCGATGCCCACGCGCCGCGCCCGCTGGACGGTAGGCCATGCCACGCTGGACACCCAGACATTTGCCGGCTGGCTGGACGCCAACGCGTTGACCGATACCCGCCTGCGCTGGTACCTCGACTACTGCTGCCGGGACGACTTCGGCGCCGGCGCCAACGGCGTGTCCGCCTGGGCCGGCCTGCACTACTTCGCCAGCCGCCACGGCTTCCACTCGCCGGGCGACGAAGCGGCCGAGCGCGAGCCCGTGCTGACCTGGGCGGAAGGCAATGGCTGGCTGTCTGCACGCATGGCCGAATCGCTACGCGAGCGCATCCACCTGGGCCGCAGCGTGCTGCGCGTCACCGAGAGCAAGCACGGCGTGGAGCTGCTGGCCTGGAACGAAGCCGCAGGCGCCCCCGAGCGCTGGCAGGCCCGGGCCGTCGTGCTGGCCACGCCCCTCTTCATCTCGGCGCGCCTGCTGGCCGCACCCTCAGACGCATTGCGAGCCGCCGCCAGACAGTTGAGTTATGCGCCCTGGCTGACCGCCAACCTCGCGCTGCGCGAACCTCTGCTGACGCGCCCCGGCGCGCCGCCGGCCTGGGACAATGTGCGCTACGGCACCACAGCGCTGGGCTATGTCGACGCCCGCCACCAGTCCCTGGACCCGACGCCTCGCCCGCCTGTGCTGACGGCCTATTTCGCGCTGCCCGCCGCCCAGCGTGGYGACCTGCTGAAGCAGCTTTGGCAGCATTGGGCAAAGGTCGTCACCGATGAATTGGCCCAGACCCACCCCGACCTGCCGGCCAAGCTGGCGCGCATCGACCTGTGCCGCTTCGGCCATGCGATGAGCATCCCGACGCCCGGCCTGCGCGGCTCGGCGGCACTGGCAGCGCTGAACGAAGCGCGCGGCCGCGTCGTGTTCGCGCATGCCGACCTGGCCGGCTATTCGGTGTTCGAGGAGGCCTACACGGCCGGCGTCGAGGCGGCGTCGCGGATCAGGCTCTGACGGCTGACCGAGATCGGTGCAAAGGCGGCGACCAATGCTGCCATCAGCGCCTCGGCCTTGGCACGGTTGTCGGCGCCGTAATTGCAGACATAAACGTCCAGCGTCACGCCGCCCAACTCGGGCCAGGTGTGGACGGCGAGATGAGATTCGGCCAGCAGCACGACACCGGTGATGCCGCTTTGCTCGTCGGCCATGCCGAAGCGATGAAAGAGTTCGGCCACGCCGCTGAGGCCGGAGGCCAGCACCGCATCACGGCACAGGGCGGCCAGGGCATCGGCGTCACGCATCAGCGGCAGCGCCGGATCAACGCCGCCCAGGTCGGCTGTGAGATGAAGTCCGTTCATCCGCCAGTGACTGGGGGGAAAAACGCCAGCTCGTCGCCGTCTGCCAGCAGGGCCGACTCGGCGCACATCTTCTGGTTCAGCGCCGAGCGCACGGCGCGTTTAGACCCCAGGGCCTCGGCATGAACATCGCCACGCGCCAGGATTGCCTCGCGAGCAACGGCGACGGTGCTGCCATCGGGCAAGGCAAGCGCCTCGCCCTCGCCCAGCTTCTCCCGCAGCGATGCGAAGAACTTCAGGCGCACCGTGATCGTCACGCCAGCAACTCCGCAAACGGCAGGAAGCGCACCGCGTCGCCGGCCTTGATGGCCTGGCCCGGCGGGTTGTCGAGCAGGCCGTCGGCCCAGAACGCCGACGTCAGCACGCCGCTGCTCTGGTTGGAGAACATGGCCAGGCCGCCTTCGTCGTCCAGCCGCACGCGCAGGAACTCGCGGCGCTTGTCGGGCTTGAGCCAGTCGAAGCCGGCCGCCAGCCGGTAGCCGCGTGGGGTGACCCGCGACGCGCCTTGCAGCTTCAGCAGTGCCGGCCGCACGAGGACCAGGAAGGTGACGAGGCTGGACACCGGGTTGCCGGGCAGGCCGATGAAGTGCGCCTCGCCGACACGGCCATACGCGAATGGCTTGCCAGGCTTGATGGCGATGGCCCACAGGTCGAGCTTGCCCTCGGCCTGCACGGCAGGCCGCAGATGGTCTTCCTCGCCGACGGACACGCCGCCCGAGGTCAGGATGACGTCTGCCTTCGACGCAGCCTCGCGCAGCGCAGCGCGCGTTGCCTCCAGCTTGTCGGGCACGATGCCAAGGTCCACGACCTCGCAGCCCAGGCCGTCGAGTAGCGCGCGCAGCGTGAAGCGGTTGGAGTTGTAGATGGCGCCGGGCGGCAGCGGCTCGCCGGGCATGACGAGCTCATCCCCGGTCGAGAACACCGCCACGCGCGGGCGGCGCGTCACCGTCAGTTGAGCGGCACCGGCCGTGGCCGCGAGTCCCAGCGATACGGCATCCAACCGCGTGCCGGCGGGCAGCACGACCGAGCCGGCGCGCACGTCCTCACCGCGAAGGCGTACGTTGGCACCGGTGGTGACGGGCTGGGTGATGCGCAACCGGCCATCCACCAGCTCGGTGTGCTCCTGCATGACGACGGTGTCTGCACCCGACGGCACATGGGCGCCGGTGAAGATGCGCGCCGCCTCGCCAGCAGGCAGCGGCGAGGGCACGCTGCCGGCAGGGATGCGTTGCGTGACCGGCAGCAACGAGGCTGAGTCGACAGCCCGCAGCGCGTAGCCGTCCATCGCCGAGTTGTCCGCCGGCGGTACGTCCACCGGTGAGACCAGGTCCGCCGCCAGCACGCGGCCGCGCGCGTCGGCGGTGGCCAACGTCTCAACCCCAGCCAGCGGCGCGATTTGCGCCAGCAGTGCCGCCAGCGCGTCGTCGAGCGGGATCAGGCCGGGCTTCTTGCCATCAGACATGGCTGCGGATGTAGGCCTTCACCTGATCCACGTCGGCCGGCATCAGCTTGACGCGCTTGGGCAGGTCTTCGATGTCTTCGAGACCCGCAGGCCGCGGTGGCTCGATGCCCAGCGCCTCGTGGATGGTCGCGGCGAACTTGGCCGGCAGAGCAGTCTCCAGCACCAGCATGGTCACGGCCGGGTCGCGCTGCTCCAGCGCCACCTTGAGGCCGTCGGCCGTGTGCGGGTCGATGACGACGCCATGCTCGGCATGGGTACGGCGGATGGTGGCGATCCGGTCCGCATGCGTACTGCGGCYCGAGCTGAAGCCGAAGCCGGCGATGGCTGCATGCTCGCCGGCCGTCAGCGCGAACTGGCTGCCGCCGAAGTGTTGCTTGACGCGCTCGCCATCGCGGCCCAGCAGGTCGAACACGAAGCGCTCGAAGTTGCTGGCCTTGGAGATGTCCATCGACGGGCTGGAGGTCTCGTGCGTGTCGGCGCTGCCGCGCACGCGGTAGGTGCCGGTGCGGAAGAACTCGTCGAGCACGTCGTTCTCGTTGGTCGCGACGACCAGCTTGGCGATGGGCAGGCCCATCTGGCGCGCGACATGGCCGGCGCAGACGTTGCCGAAGTTGCCAGACGGCACCGTGAAGCTGACCTTCTCGGCGTTCGTCTTCGTCGCCTGGAAGTAGCCGGCGAAGTAGTAAACAACCTGGGCTAGCAGCCGCGCCCAGTTGATGCTGTTTACTGTGCCGATGCGGTGTTCGCGCTTGAAGGCCAGGTCGTTGGACACGGCCTTGACGATGTCCTGCGCGTCGTCGAACACGCCTTCGACGGCGATGTTGTGGATGTTGGCGTCCTGCAGGCTGAACATCTGGGCCTGCTGGAAGGGGCTCATGCGGCCTTGCGGGCTGAGCATGAAGACGTTGACGCCCTTCTTGCCGCGCATCGCGTACTCGGCGGCGCTGCCGGTGTCGCCGGACGTCGCGCCCAGGATGTTCAGCGTCTCGCCACGGCGGCCCAGTTCGTACTCGAACAGCGCGCCCAGCAGCTGCATGGCCATGTCCTTGAAGGCCAGCGTCGGGCCATTGGACAGGCCTTCCAGCGCAATGTGGTCACCCAGCCAGGTAAGTGGCGTGATCTGCTCGGTGCCGAACACCTCGGCCGTGTAAACGCGACGGGTTATCGCGTGCAGATCATCGGCCGGGATGTCGTCGATGTAGAGCGACAGGATCTCGAAGGCGAGGTCGGCATAGGCCAGACCGCGCCAGCGCGTCAGCGTCGCCGCGTCGACGCGCGGATAGGTCTGGGGCAGGTAAAGGCCGCCGTCCGGCGCCAGGCCTTCGAGCAGGATGTCGGAGAAGCCGCGCTCGGTCTGGTCGCCGCGGGTGCTGATGTACTTCATGTCAGGCCAGCTCTTCCTTGCGGATGCGCACGATGGGAGCAAGGACCGTCGGCAGGCCCTGCATCTTGGCCAGCGCCTCGTTCATGCGGCCTTCCGACGTGTCGTGCGTCAGGATGATGAGGTCGGTCTGGCGCTCGCCTTCGGCGGACTCGCGCTGCAGCACGGCGTCGATGGAGATGTCGTGCTCGGCCAGGATGGTGGTGATGCGCGACAGCACGCCGGCCTGGTCCGCCACCACGAGGCGCAGGTAGAAGGCTGTCTGCACGCCAGCCATCGGCAGGATGGGCGTGTCGCTCATCGCGTCGGGCTGGAAGGCCAGGTGGGGCACGCGGTGGTCAGGGTCGGCCGTGGCCAGGCGGGTCACGTCCACCAGGTCGGCGACGACGGCGGAGGCGGTCGGCTCGGCGCCGGCGCCCTTGCCGTAGTACAGCGTCGTGCCCACGGCATCGGCCTGCACGACGACGGCGTTCATCGCGCCTTCGACGTTGGCGATGAGGCGGGTCGACGGGATCAGCGTGGGGTGCACGCGCAGCTCGATGCCGTTGTCACGGCGGCGCGTGATGCCCAGCAGCTTGATGCGGTAGCCGAGCTGTTCGGCGTACTTGATGTCGGTCGCCTGCAGGCTGCTGATGCCTTCCACATGCGCCTTGTCGAACTGCACCGGCACGCCAAAGGCGATGGCGCTCATGATGGTCAGCTTGTGGGCGGCGTCCACGCCTTCGATGTCGAAGGTCGGGTCGCTCTCGGCATAGCCCAGGCGCTGGGCTTCCTTCAGCACGACGCCGAAGTCCAGGCCCTTGCTACGCATCTCCGACAGGATGAAGTTGGTCGTGCCGTTGATGATGCCGGCGATCCACTCGATGCGGTTTGCCGTCAGGCCTTCGCGCAGCGCCTTGATGATGGGAATGCCACCGGCCACCGCCGCTTCAAACGCGACGACAACGCCCTTCTCACGCGCGGCTTCGAAGATCTCGGTGCCGTGCAGCGCCAGCAGCGCCTTGTTGGCGGTGACGACGTGCTTGCCGTTGGCAATGGCCTGCAGCACCAGCGCGCGCGCGGGCTCGATGCCGCCGATCAGCTCGACGACGATGTCGATGGCCGGGTTGTTGACCAGTTGCTGCGCGTCGCCGACACAGGGCACGCCGTCGCCCACGACAGCCTGGTAAGCCTTGGCGCGCTCGGCATTGMGGGCGGCCACCATGGCAATCTCGATGCCCCGCCCGGCGCGACCGCGAATCTCGGCCTGGTTGCGCTGCAGGACGTTGAAGGTGCCGGCACCGACGGTGCCGAGGCCGATGAGGCCAACTTGAATCGCTTTCATTGCAGGGCTCTTCAGGACAGGTAGATCAGGCGGAATAGCGGCGGCGATAGCCAGCCAGGAAACGTTCGATGCGGCCGATGGCCTCGCGCAGGTCGTCCACATTGGGCAGGAAGACGAGGCGGAAATGGTCGTGCGCGGGCCAGTTGAAACCGGTGCCCTGGACGATGAGCACCTTCTCGTCGGCCAGCAGCTCGTAGGCGAATTGCTGGTCGTCGGCGATGGGGTAGATCTTGGGGTCCAGCCGCGGGAACATGTAGAGCGCGGCCTTGGGCTTGACGACGCTGACGCCCGGGATCTGCGTCAGCAGCTCGTAGGCCAGGTCGCGCTGGCGGCACAGCCGGCCAGTGGGCGCCACAAGGTCGTCAATGCTCTGATGACCGCCCAACGCCGTCTGGATGGCGAGCTGGCCCGGTGTGTTGGAACACAGGCGCAGCGAGGCCAGCATGTTCAGGCCCTCGATGTAGTCGCGGGCATGGCGCTTCTCGCCGCTGACGACCATCCAGCCGGCGCGGTAGCCGCAGGCGCGGTAGTTCTTGGACAGGCCATTGAAGGTGATGAACAGCACGTCGTCGGCAAGAGACGCCATGCTGGTGTGCGTCACGCCGTCGTAGAGCGTCTTGTCGTAGATCTCGTCGGCAAAGATGACGAGCTGGTGGCGGCGCGCCAGCTCGATGATGCCCAGCAGCAGGTCCGTCGGGTAGAGCGCGCCGGTCGGGTTGTTCGGGTTGCAGACCATGATGCCGCGCGTGCGCGGGCTGATCTTGGACTCGATGTCGGCCAGGTCGGGCAGCCAGCCGGCGCCCTCGTCGCACAGGTAGTGCACCGGCCGGCCGCCGGAGAGGCCCACGACGGCGGTGTAGAGCGGGAAGTCCGGCGCCGGGATGAGGATTTCGTCGCCGTCGTTGACCAGCGCGTTGATCGACATCTGGATCAGCTCGGACGCCCCGTTGCCCAGGTAGACGTCGTCCACCGTGACGCCCTTGACGCCCTTTTGCTGCGTGTAGTGCACCACCGCCTTGCGCGGCGCGAACATGCCCTTGCTGTCGGTGTAGCCGCCGGCGTCGCCGAGGTTGCGGATCATGTCCTGCACGATCTCGTCCGGCGGCGTCAGGCCGAACACCGCCGTGTTGCCGATGTTCAGCTTGATGATCTTCTGGCCCTCTTCCTCCATCTGGCGTGCCTTGTCCAGCACGGGGCCGCGGATGTCATAGCTGACGCTGGCGAGCTTGCTGGACTTGGCGATGGGCTTCAAAGGGGCTCCGGAGCAGCGTTTGCTGCATTGCAGGGGGAACCCCGAAGTTTAAAGGGGCAGGCATGGGGAATGCCGTTCTGGGCGACACTCGTCGGCCCGGCCTTTTCGCCCCGCGGGGCCTGTTCACACTACGGCAACGGGTCGCGTTGTGGCCAGATAGGCCGCGAGCAAGGCGCAAAGCGGAGCCGGGTTGACCACCCGGCGAGCATTTGTAACGCCGCGCGCGGCCTATCTGGCCGCAACCCGAAGGGAAGGCCCGCCGCCAGGGGCCACTCAGCGTTGCGCCACTTGCCCGCACACAAGTGCGGGCGGCGCGTCACGCCTTGATTGGCCCCTGGCGGCGGGCCTTCGCGACCCATTGCCGTAGTGTGAACAGGCCCCTGATGAAGTTCCAGCTCGACGAGCCGCAAGGCGGCAACAGCATTTCGCGCCACGACGCCAGTGGCGTCTGGGTCAATGGCCGGCCGCACACGGCCAGCGTGCTGGTCCCCTGGAAGGGTGACGTGGCCGCCTGGACGCCTTCGCGCTTCGAGGAACTTCAAGCCTCGCATTTCGAAGCAATGAAGGCGCTGAATCCCGAGCTGGTCGTCTTCGGCAGCGGCGCGAAGCTGCGTTTCCCCAACCCCGCCCTGTGGCGTGGGCTGGTGGAAGCGCGCATTGGTTTCGAGGTCATGGACCTCGCTGCGGCCTGCCGCACCTACAACGTTCTGGCCAGCGAAGGCCGGAATGTGCTGGCCGCGCTGCTCATCGAGGGATAAGCTCCCTGCCCCCTGGGTAGGACAAGGCCCTATAATTGCTGGCTATTGCATGCGGGCGCCCGCGTGAATTGCTGCACACGCAGCAGTCACGACCCGGAGACCCCGCGAGCACAACTTGCCGCACCCCCCAATGACGCCTGCGCTCAACAAACCCCTGCCGGAAATTGAGGCTCAAGCCACCGGCGGCGTGAAGTTCACCGCCAACGCCTTCCTGGGCAAGTCGGTCGTGCTGTATTTCTACCCGAAAGACAACACGCCCGGTTGTACCACCGAGGCAATGCAATTCCGTGATCGCCACAAGGACTTCGTGAAGGCCGGCGCCATCGTGTTCGGCGTTTCGCGCGACAACATGGCCTCGCATGACAAGTTCAAGCAGGCCCTGGAGCTGCCCTTCGAGCTGATCGCTGACACGGAAGAAAAGCTCTGCCACATGTTCGGCGTGGTCAAGAACAAGATCATGTACGGCAAGAAGGTCAAGGGCATCGAGCGCTCGACCTTCCTGATCGCCCCGAACGGCATCCTGGTGGGCGAGTGGCGCGGCATCAAGGTCGCCGGCCATGTCGACGAGGTGCTGAAGGCGGTCAAGGGCCTGAAGAAGGAAGCCGCCTGACCCCCCGAACACGCGTTGTTCTCTGACATCGCGGCTGCCCGCGGGATGTGCATAATCAGCTCATGCCCCGGGCCGAATCCTTGTCTCAGACTACAAAGCCGCACTCATCCTGTGCGGCTTTTTGCTTTCTGGAGCCTGGATCGCAAGGGGTTCACCTGCCGCCCATCCGCCGTACATGCCACTGCCTAAGCCTCCTGCACAACGCGCCAGCCGCCTCGATGCCACTGCTTACTCGGCCGATCTGACCCCCAGCAAACCGCGCGCCGACCGGCCGCACATAGCGCCCGTCGTTGCGCCCGCCACCGCTCCGGTCGCGGCGCCGACAGCCGAAGTGCTTCGCCTCCCCACCCCTGCCTCCAGCCCGGCTGCCAAATCGGCGCTGCCTACCAAATCGGCGAGCAAGGCGCCGGCCAAGGCCTCCACGCCCAAACGCACGCGCAAGCCGGCCGAAGCGGCCAAGCTCTTCGTGCTCGACACGAACGTGCTGATGCACGACCCGATGTCGCTGTTCCGCTTCGAGGAACACGACGTCTTCCTGCCCATGATCACGCTCGAGGAGCTGGACGGGCACAAGAAGGGCATGACCGAGGTCGCCCGCAACGTGCGCCAGGTCAGCCGCGAGCTGGACCAGCTCGCCGCCAGCCTGAAGACCAGCGGCATCGAGGAGATGTCCAAGGGTCTGTCGCTGGCCGGCACCGGCCACCGCGAGGCCGAGGGCAAGCTCTTCTTCCAGACCGAGCTGATCGACGCGCCGCTGCCTGCCGGTTTGCCGCAGGGCAAGGCGGACAACCAGATCCTGGGCGTCGTGCAGGCGCTGAAGAACCTGCACCCGACTCGCGAAGTCGTGCTGGTGTCCAAGGACATCAACATGCGCATCAAGGCGCGCGCGCTGGGCCTGCCGGCGGAGGACTATCGCAACGACAAGACGCTGGAAGACTCCGACCTGCTCTACACCGGCGTCCAGGCCCTGCCTTCGGACTTCTGGGATCGCCATGGCAAGACCATGGAGAGCTGGCAGCAGGGCGGCACGACCTTCTACCGCATCAGCGGTCCGCTCGTGCCGACGCTGACCATCAATGAGCTGATCTACCTGGAAGCGCCGGGCGCCACGCCGCTCTACGCCAAGGTCACCGAGATCACCGGCAAGACCGCCGTGCTGCGCACGCTGAAGGACTACGGCCACCAGAAGCACGCCGTCTGGGGCGTGACGTCGCGCAACCGCGAGCAGAACTTCGCGCTCAACCTGCTGATGGACCCGGAGTGCGACTTCATCACGCTGACCGGCACGGCCGGCACCGGCAAGACGCTGATGACGCTGGCTGCGGCCCTGGCCCAGGTCTTCGATGACCGCCGCTACAGCGAGATCATCGTCACCCGCGTGACCGTGCCCGTCGGCGAGGACATCGGCTTCCTGCCTGGCACGGAGGAAGAAAAGATGGGGCCCTGGATGGGCGCGCTGGACGACAACCTGGAAGTGCTGGCCAAGGGCGGCTCATCCGCCGGCGAATGGGGCCGCGCGGCCACTCAGGACCTGGTGCGCAGCAAGATCAAGATCAAGAGCCTGAACTTCATGCGCGGGCGCACCTTCCTGAACAAGTTCGTCATCATCGACGAGGCCCAAAACCTGACGCCCAAGCAGATGAAGACGCTGATCACGCGCGCCGGCCCGGGCACCAAGATCGTCTGCCTGGGCAACCTGGCGCAGATCGACACGCCCTACCTGACCGAAGGCAGCTCGGGCCTGACGTTTGCGGTCGACCGCTTCAAGGGCTGGGCCCACAGCGGCCATGTGACGCTGGCACGCGGCGAGCGCTCGCGGCTGGCGGACTTCGCGTCCGAAGTGCTCTAGACCCGGCGCAACTCGACGCCCCGACGGCCCCTTGCGAGGGGCCGTTTCTTTTTCAGCGGTTCAGCAATCCGCCCAGCATGCCGGCCAGACCGTCCAGCCCGCCTGCGCCAAGGTTGCCGGGCAGTTGGCCGTTCGGCGTCAACTTGTCCACGATCTGCGGCAGCCATTGGCTGAGCTGATGGCCGGCCTCGACGGGCGACACACCGGCCTGTTGGGCCAGCTGGCCGAGCAGGCCGCCGGCACCGCCGAGCGCGCCAGTCAATTGGTCGCCAGAGATCGTCTGGTTGGCGCCGGTCGAGATCCAACTCTGCACCTGATCGCCCAGGCCGCCCGCCTGCAATTGCTGCAGCAGCGCGGGCAGACCGCCTTGCAGCGAGCCATTGGCCAGCAGGCTGGCGACCAGCGTCATCCAGTCCTGCCCACCGGCGGCAGGCTGTTGCCCCAGGCCCTGAGTTGCGGCGCCGAGCAGGTTGTCCAGAAGTCCCATTGCAGTCTCCAGTGAAGTGACTCGCGCCACGGTCATTGCCCGGTGCGGGCGGCCTCAGGCAGTCTAGATCCCGACCGCAAGGCCGGGTAGAAAAGACCCGGGATAGAAAATGAGAGCGCTATCAACGACACTCCGCGCCCTCACCTCATTCGCGCAGCATCAAACCCATGATCTACCGTCCCCTCGGCCGCACCGGCTTGAATGTCTCTGCAATCGGCTTCGGCGCCTGGGCCATCGGCGGCACGTGGGGCGACACCGACGACACGGCCGCGATGGCCGCCCTGCACCACGCGCTGGACCGCGGCGTGAACTTCTTCGACACGGCCGATGTCTACGGCGACGGCCACAGCGAGCGCCTGCTGGCCCGACTGCGTCGTGAGCGCCCGAGCGACGCCTTCCACATCGCCACCAAGGCCGGCCGGCGCCTGAACCCACATGTTGCCGACGGCTACCTCGACCTGCGCCCCTTCATCGAGCGCAGCCTGAAGAACCTCGAGACCGACACCATTGAGCTGCTGCAGCTGCACTGCCCACCCAGCGCCGTCTACGACATGCCCGAAGTGTTCGGCGCGCTGGACGACCTGGTGAAGGAAGGCAAGCTGCGCCACTACGGCGTCAGCGTCGAGCGCGTCGACGAAGCGCTGGCCGCGATCAAGTTCCCCGGCGTGCAGTCGGTGCAGATCATCTTCAACCTGTTCCGCCAGCGGCCCGCCGAGGTCTTCCTGCCGGCGGCCCATGCGGCCCAGGTGGGCGTGCTGGCGCGGCTGCCACTGTCCAGCGGCATGCTGAGCGGCAAGTTCACGCGCGACAGCAAATTCGGCGCCGACGACCACCGCGGCTTCAACCGCCAGGGCGAGGCCTTCGACAAGGGCGAGACCTTCTCGGGCGTCGACTTCGATCAAGGTCTGGCCGCCGTCGAGGAACTGCGCGGCCTGCTGCCCCCAGGCGTGAGCATGGCCAAGCTGGCGCTGCGCTGGATCCTGATGAACGAAGCCGTCACGACCGCCATCCCCGGCGGCCGCACGCCTGCGCAGGTGGACGAGAACGTCAGCGCCGCCGACCTGGCCGCCCTGCCCGCACCTCTGATGCAGGCCCTGGCCGACCTCTACCAGCGCCGCATCGCGCCGCAGGTGCACGCGCTCTGGTGAAGCCGGCTGCTGCCAGCCCCTGACTGCGGGCGCCGGACAATCCGGCCATGCAGCAACCTCCCCGCTGGATCGCCCACCTCGACATGGACGCCTTCTACGCGTCCGTCGAGTTGCTGCGCTATCCGCAGCTCAAGGGCGAGGCGGTCGTCATTGGCGGCCGGCGGGCGGATGCGCCGCAGCAGCTGGCGGACGGCTCCTGGCGCTACGCCAAGCTGCGCAACTACACCGGCCGCGGCGTTGTCACGACCAGTACCTATGCCGCTCGCGACCTCGGCGTGTTCTCGGCCATGGGCCTGATGAAGGCCGCGCTGCGAGCCCCGGACGCCATCCTGCTGCCGGCCGACTTCGACTCCTACCGAAAGTACTCGCGCCTCTTCAAGACCGCCGTCGCCGAGGTCGCGCCTGTCATCGAGGACCGCGGCATCGACGAGATCTACATCGACCTGAGCGACGTGCCCGGCGTGCGCGACGCGGTCGGCCATGACCCGCTGGGCGGCGTGAAGGCGGTGGCGCGTGAGATCAAGAACTCGGTCGGCCGCGCCACGGGCCTGACCTGCTCCATCGGCATCACGCCCAACAAGCTGCTGTCAAAGATCGCCAGCGAGCTGGACAAGCCCGACGGCATCAGCGTGCTGACGCTGGACGACATCCCCCGGCTGATCTGGCCGCTGGCGGTGCGCAAGATCAACGGCATCGGGCCTAAGGCCAGCGACAAGCTCGTCAAGCTGGGGCTTGAGACGGTGGGCGACATCGCCGCCGCCGCCCCCGCCTGGCTCGTCGAGCAGTTCGGCGAGAGCTATGGCCAATGGCTGCACGCGGCTTCGCATGGGCGCGACAACCGCGCCGTCGTCACCCACAGCGAGCCCGTTTCCATCAGCCGCGAGACCACCTTCGAGCGCGACCTGCACGCCGTGCACGACCGCGCCCTGCTCGGCGGCATCATGGACGAGCTGTGCGAGAGCCTGTCGCGCGACCTGGCCCGCAAGCACTACGCGGGCAAGAMGGTGGGCATCAAGCTGCGCTTCGAGGGCTTCGTGACCGTCACGCGCGACCAAACCTTGAAGCAGCCCATCACCAGCGCCGCCGACATCCGCCACGCCGTGGGCCTGTGCCTGAAGCGCGTCAAGTTCGACAAGCGCTTGCGGCTGATGGGTGTGCGCATCGGCAACCTGGTGTATGCCAGCGAGGTACCGCCGCCCGCGCCGGCGGTCGAGCGGGTGACAGAACCCCAGCGCGAGAACCTGTCGCTGTTCTGATGGCCGACTGGACCTACACCGTCTCGGTCCGCAGCCTGTGCGAGTTCACTGCCAAGCGCGGCAGCCTGGACCGCCGCTTCACGCCCTCGGCCACGTCGCTGGAGGGCCAGGCCGGCCAGCTCGCCGTGCTGGCACGCCGCTCGCCCGGCTACGAGATCGAGCTGCCGCTGGAAGCCGTGCACGGCCATCTGCGCGTGCGCGGCCGAGCCGATGGCTACGAGGCGGACGTGAACCGGCTGGAGGAGATCAAGACCATCCGCGGCCCGGTCGAAATGATCCCCGAGAACCGCCGCGCGCTGCACTGGGCACAGCTGGAAACCTACGGCGCCCTCATCGCCGCCGACCGCGGCCTGGCCGAGCTGGAGCTGGCCCTGGTCTACGTGGACGCCGACACGCAGAACGAGACCGTGCTGCGCGAGAAGGCCAGCGCTAGCGCGCTGCAGGCCGCCTTCGAGGCACGTTGTGCGCAGTTCGAGGCCTGGGCCGCGCAAGAGGCTGCTCACCGCAGCGCGCGCAACGCGGACCTGAGCGCCCTGCCCTTCCCGCTCGGTGAACTGCGCCCGGGCCAGCGCCTGCTGGCCGAAGCCGTCTACCGCGTCGCCGCCAACGGCCGCCACCTGCTGGCGCAGGCGCCCACCGGCATTGGCAAGACGCTGGGCACGCTCTACCCACTGCTGCGCGCCATGCCCGGCCAGCAGCTCGACAAGATCGGCTACATGACCTGCAAGGGCACCGGCCGCATCACCGCGCTGGAGGCCTTGCACTCGCTGCGCGAAGCCGCGCCCACAAAGGCGCTGCGCGTGCTGACGCTGGTGGCCAAGGAGCAGGCCTGCGAACACCCGACCAAGGCCTGCCACGGCGACGCCTGCCCGCTGGCGAACGGCTTCTACGACAAGCTGCCCGCCGCCCGCGCCGAGGCCGTGCAGGCGGGCTGGCTGGATGCGCCGGCCCAGCGCCGCATTGCGCTCAAACACGACGTTTGCCCCTACTACCTCGGCCAGGAGTTGCTGCGCTGGGCCGACGTCGTGGTGGGCGACGTGCACCACGCCTTCGACCCCCACGGCCAGCTCTACGGCCTGGCCCAGGCCCAGGGCTGGAAGCTGGCGCTGCTGGTGGATGAGGCGCACAACCTCATCGACCGCACGCGCGACATGTACAGCACGCAGCTGAGCCTGGCCCGCGTGCGCGAGGCCGTGGTCAACGCACCGGTCAGCCTGCGTGCGCCGCTGCGTGGCCTGGCCAAGGAACTGGCCACGCTGGGCCAGGCCCAGGCTGCCGACTACCAGCCTCTGCCCGCCGTGCCCGAGGCGCTGGGCGAGGCGCTGCAGCGCGTCAACGTCGCCCTGGGCGAGTACGTGCAGAACCACCCGCTCGAAGTCGGCCCCATGCTGGAGTTCTATTTCGAGTCCTTCAACCTGCAGCGCCTGCTGGACCGGCTGGACACGCACTCGCTGTGCGATCTGCAGCGCAGCGCAGCCACGCGTCCGGTCGTGCAAGCGCCAGCCAACCTCTCGCTGCTGGAGGACGACGAAGACGACGGCCGCGACGTGCTTCTGTCGGTGCGCAACATCGTGCCCGGTCATTTCCTGAAGGAGCGCTTCGAGGGCTGTCACAGCGTCACGCTGTTCTCCGCCACGCTGGGCCCGCCGGACTACCCACGCCACCTGCTCGGCCTGCCCGACGACACCGCCTGGATCGACGTGCCYGCGCCCTTCCCGCCCGAGCACCTGAGCGTGCAGGTGGCCAACCTGTCCACCCGCTACGAGCACCGCGAGACCTCGCTCAATGCGCTGGTGGACGTGCTCGCCACGCAGTACGAGCAGCACCCCGGCAACTACCTCGCCTTCTTCAGCAGCTTCGACTACCTCGACAAGGCCGCCGCCCGGCTGGCGCTGCGGCACCTCGAACTGCCGCAATGGAGCCAGTCGCGCAGCATGGGCGACGCGGCGCGCCGCGCCTTCCTCGACCGCTTCGTGGAGGGTGGCCGCGGCATCGGCTTCGCCGTGCTGGGCGGCGCGTTCGCGGAGGGCGTGGACCTGCCCGGCACGCGCCTCATCGGCGCCTTCATCGCCACGCTGGGCCTGCCGCCGGTGTCGCCACTGCAGGAGCAGGTGCGCGAGCGGCTGGACACGATGTTCGGCGCCGACCACGGCTACGCAGACCTCGTGCCCGGCATGCAGAAGGTCGTGCAGGCCGCCGGGCGCGTGCTGCGCTCGGTGGACGACAAAGGCTATGTGTGGCTGCTGGACCAGCGCTACCGCCGGCCCGAGGTGCGCGCGCTGCTGCCGGCGTGGTGGCAGGTCAAACCCTGAGTGCAGGCGCGCCCCGGGCGCGCACTCTGACCTTGCCAGCCCAGCGCACCCCGCAAGAATCGCCTTCCCACCTCTGCAAGGAACCGCGATGACAAGCCCCTTCTTCCGCCACGCGCTGGGCGCCGCCCTGCTGCTGGCCGGCACCGCCGCGTTCGCCCAGGCCCAGGAGATCACGCTGCCGCTGAAGGAGGCGTGGTTCGAAGGGCAGATCGTTCACTACGTCAGTACCGACATCTCAGACCCCGGCATCGCCAAGAAACAGGGCATCAACTACGTGCCCGCGCTGGCCGAGACCCTGAAGCCCGGCATGCCCGTGGAGCGGGCCTACAAGTTCCCCAACGACGAACAGGCCACCGTGCTGCCTTCCATCCCGCGTCCGGTGGGCGGCGCCAATGTCGACGCCACCTACAGCCCGCTGTGGGTGCTGGTGATGGTGCGGTGGAAGCCCGGCGTCACACCGCACACGCTGACGTCCGAAGAGGCCGTGCTGGCCGCGCAGGACAAGGGCGAGGTGGAACTCACGCGCACCAAGATCGTTGCCAACTGGCCGGTGGTGCGCGCCCGCGGCGCGGCGCTGCAAGGGGTCCGCTGAGCGGCTGGYGGCGCGGGTGCAAAAGTATTGGCTCTTTGCGCATTGATTCGTGACGCGTCAGCAAGGCCTCGATGGCATTTGCGAGGACCGGGCTATGCCGGGACGCGGGTGCACGCACTTGCTCCGTTGCTCGGGCCAGAGGCTCGATTTACCTGCGCAAGTGCGCGCACCCACATCCCGGCCGTTCCACCTAAGGT
>NZ_JBGCUM010000070.1:0-22935 GCF_054177665.1 Roseateles sp. P5_E8
GGCAACCAGCCCGGGCTTCAGCGCGTCGCCTAGCCCTGCGCCCGCGCAGCCCCTCTCGCACCGACTCCCGTCGGGCAAACAGGCCCTAAAGAGGCGTGGGAGGGGCATTGACGCAGCGGCGATGGGGCGCTCGGGAGCTGGTGGTGACAAGCCTTGCCTGGCTGGCCGGCCTGGCGCTGCTGCATCGCTGCGAGCGGCTGCCGGACGGGGTCGAGCACGCCGCCTTGGCCTCCGCCTTGGCGCTGTTTTTCGCGCTGCGCCGCAAGCACTGGCTGGCACTCGCGGGCTGCGTCGCCGTGCTCGCCTTCGCGCAGGCTGCACTGCGCGCCGAGTGGCGACTGACGCCCGAGCTGCACCCGGCCTGGGAAGGGCGTGATCTCTCAATGACGGGCCGTGTCGACTCGCTGCCCATCGCTGTGACCGGCCAGGGTGGCGTGCCCGGCTGGCGCTTCGAATTCGCCGTCGAATCCGTCGGCCCCACCGGCACGGCGCTGCCGCCCGAGGTGCCTCGGCGGCTGATGCTGCTCAGCTACGACGGCCCGCCCATCACGGCCGGCGAGCGCTGGCGCTTCACGGCACGGCTCAAGCGCGCCCATGGTCTGGCCAACCCGGGCGGTTTCGACGCCGAACTGTGGCTGTTCGAGCAGGGCCTGCGTGCCAGCGGCGTGGTGCGCTCGGCCGAGCGGCTGCAGGCCGCGCCCTGGTGGGAGATCGACGCCGCCCGGCAGCGCCTGYGCGCGGCCATCCACGAGCGCGTGGCCGACCCGGGCATGGCTGGCGTGCTGGCAGCGCTGAGCCTGGGCGACCAGAACGCCATTGCCCACGCCGACTGGGCGCTGCTGCGCGACACCGGCGTGGCCCATGCTTTCAGCATCAGCGGCCTGCATGTGACGATGTTTGCGTGGCTGGCCGCCAGCCTCGCAGGCGCGTTGTGGCGGCGCAGCGGCTGGCTCTGCCTGCGCCTGCCCGCGCCCATGGCCGCGCGCTGGGCCGGTGTGCTGGCGGCCCTGGGCTATGCGCTGTTTTCGGGCTTGGGCGTGCCGGCGCAGCGCACGGTGGTGATGCTGGCGGCCGTGGCGGGGCTGCAAGCCTTGAGCCTGCGCTGGCCCTGGCCGCTGGTGCTGCTGGCAGCCAGCGTCGTCGTCACGGCGGTGGACCCCTGGGCGGTGATGCAGCCGGGCTTCTGGCTCTCCTTCGGCGCCGTGGGCCTGCTGATGGCTGCGGGCGGTGAGCAGGCGCAAGGCTGGCGGGCGCGGCTCAAGGCGGCCTTTCGCACCCAGGCCATCGCGACGGTGGGCCTCGCGCCGCTGAGCCTGATCTGCTTTGCGCAGCTGTCCATCGTCGGACTGCTGGCCAATCTGGTGGCCATCCCGGTCATCAGCTTTCTGATCACGCCGTTGGCGCTGTTGGGCGGCGTGGCCGCGCCGCTGTGGACGCTGGCCGCCTGGCTGACGCAGTGGTTGGTGAGCGGGCTCAAGCTGCTGATGCTGTTGCCGGGTGCCGTCTTCTGGCTGCCGGCCGCGCCGTGGTGGGCGCAGGCCCTCGCGCTGCTGGGGGCGGCGCTGATCGTCATGCGCCTGCCCTGGCGGCTGCGGCTGGCCGGCCTGGCGATGACGCTGCCGCTGCTGTGGCCGGCCGTGCCGCAGCCGCCGGCCGGTGAGTTCGAGCTGCTGGCGCCCGACATCGGCCAGGGCAATGCCGTGCTGGTGCGTACCCGTGGCCATGTGCTGCTGTTCGACACCGGCCCCGTCTACGCGCCCGGCGCCGATGCCGGCGAACGCGTGCTGCTGCCGCTGCTGCGTTCGCTGGGGGTGAGGCGGCTGGACATGCTGATGCTCAGCCACCGCGACATCGACCATGTCGGCGGCGCGGCCAGCCTGCTGCAGGCCCTGCCGGTCAGCGAACTGCGCAGTTCACTGGAGCCCGGCCATGCGCTGCTGCGGACTGGGCCGGCCGAGGTGCGCTGCGAGGCCGGCCAGAGCTGGACCTGGGACGGCGTGCGCTTTGACGTGCTGCACCCGCTGGCGTYGCACTACGAGGCTGGGCTCAAGTCCAACGACCTGTCCTGCGTGCTGCGCATCACGTCGGCCTCAGGCCGGCGTGCGCTGCTGGCGGGGGACCTGGAGGCCGGGCAGGAAAAGGGACTCGTGCTGCGTCAACCGGATCTGCAATCCGATGTGCTGCTGGTGCCCCACCACGGCAGCAAGACCTCGTCCAGCGCCGAGCTGCTGGCGGCCGTGCGGCCCACGGTGGGCCTGGTGCAGGCCGGCTACCGCAGCCGCTTCGGCCACCCGGCGCCGCCGGTGCTGGCGCGCTACCAGGCAGCGGGCATCGCGGTGGAGGCCAGCCCATCCTGCGGCGCGTGGCGCTGGCAGAGCGATGGCGCCACCGCCTTGGGCCAATGCGAGCGCGAGCGCCGGCACCGCTACTGGCAGGACCGCACGCCCCTGGCCACCGGGCTGGAAGGGCCGCCGGCCCAGGAGGCGACACCGGCCGAGGTGGAGCTGGCCTTCTGAAGCCCGCCCTGCCAAACTGGCGCTGCCCCAACCCTAGAGAGATCGCATGAAGCGCCCGCAAGTCTGGATTCATCGCCTCGTCTCGTTGGGGCTGCTGTGCGTCAGCCTGACCGCGCTGGCCGGCGGCGGCAACGCCGGCAGTGGCGCCAAGGCGACCGCGGCCACCAAGGACTACGAGGTCTATCGCAGCGGCAACGTGGCCGACGCGCTGCCGCCGCAGCCTGCGACCAACCTGCTGGTGCTGATGGGTGGCGGCATCGACGTGGATGACGCCTTCCGCGCCATGATCGCCAAGGCCCGTGGCGGTGCAGCCGGTGGGGTGGACGTGGTCATCCTGCGCACCTCCGGCACCGACGGCTACAACCCCTATCTGATGGCGATGGATGGCGTGGACTCGGTCGAGTCCATCGTGTTGAAGACGCGGGCCGGTGCCAGCTCGCCTGCGGTGCTGGACCTCGTCAACCGCGCCGATGTGATCTTCCTTGCCGGCGGCGACCAATCCACCTACGTCGCGCTATGGGCCGGCACTTCGCTGGAGACGGCGATGAAGGCGGCCGTCGCGCGCCGCGTGCCGTTCGGCGGCACCAGTGCCGGCCTGGCCGTGCTGGGCCAGTTCGACTATTCGGGCGCCAACCAGTCGATCTCTTCGGCCGAGGCGCTGGCCAACCCCTATGACCGCAACGTGACGCTGGACCGCAGCTTCCTGAACGCGCTGCCCGGCATGGCCGGCGTCATCACCGACGCCCATCTCGTCACCCGCGACCGCATGGGCCGGCTGGTCAGCTTCCTGGCGCGCTTGACGGCCGATGGCTGGGCCGGCTGGCAGTCGCTGCGCGGCATCGGCGTGGACGAGCAGACGGCCGTTGTGGTCGATGGCGACATCGCCACCGTCATGGGCAACGATGACGGCCAGGGTGGCCGCACCGGCCGCGCCTATTTCCTCAAGCCCACGGTGGCGCCGACGACGGTGCAGGCCAAGAAGCCGCTGACCTTCCGCAACCTGCAGGTGGAAAAGCGCGTGGCGGGTGGCCGCTACAACCTCGCCACCTGGCCCACCGAGTCGCCCTACTTCATCTCGGTGGAGGCGGGCGCGTTGATGCCCAGCCCATACTGAAATTCACTGAATTTCACTGAGCCGGGCGGGGCGCCCGGGCGCGCTTCACGGCCTGCCCCAGTTCGATGACGGCCAGCGCGTAATAGGCCGACCAGTTGTAGCGCGTGACGACCCAGAAGTTCTGCGTGCCCAGCAGCACGGTGGTCGGCTTCTTGGGCCCGTTCTGCAGCTCGATGACGGCCAGCGCGCCGACGTGCTCGCGCGCGGCCTCGGACGGCTCGGCGCCGCCCTCCACCAGCTCGGCCGCCGTGAAGCTGGGCTTGATGTCGGGCGCCAGCAAGCGGCGCCGCGTGACGGGGTCGGCCGGCAGGCGCACGCTGTAGTGCGTGGTCTCGCCGGCCTTCCAGCCGTATTCGGACAGGTAGTGGGCCACGCTGCCGATGGCGTCCACCGGGCTGGCGATCAGGTCGATGCGGCCATCGCCGTCGAAGTCCACCGCGTGCTTGCGCCAGCTGCCGGGCATGAACTGCGGCCAGCCCAGGGCGCCGGCATAGCTGCCGCGCACGTCGGCGGCGTCCAGGCCGTTCTCGCGGCAGAGCTTGAGGAACTCGGCCAGTTCGGCGCGGAAGAAGGCCTGGCGGTCGGCGGCGCGCGGGTGCTCGGTGGGGAAGTCGAAGGCCAGCGTGGCCAGCGCGTCCAGCACCTTGAAGCCGCCGGTGATGCGGCCGTAGAAGGTCTCCACGCCGACGATGCCGACGATGACCTCGGCCGGCACGCCGTACTGGCTTTCGGCGCGGGCCAGCGCAGCCTCGTGCTCGGCCCAGAAGGCCAGGCCGGCGTCAATGCGTTTGGGCTCGATGAAGCGGTCCCGGTAGGCCGTCCAGTTCTTGGCTGTGCCTGCGGCGGCGGGCAGGATGAACTGCTTCACGCGCGGCAGGTCCAGGGCCAGGCTCAGCTGCTCGCGAAGCGCGGCGGCGTCCCAGTTTTGCGACGCCGCCAGCTCGTCGGCGAAAGCGAGCAGTTCGGCGCGTGGGCCAAGGGGTTGCGGGGGCTGGACCCTGGGCGCCGAGGTTTTGGCGTGGCGGGCTTTCGCAGAGTGGGCGGCGAGCGGTGCGGCCAATATCAGGGCGGCGGCCAGCCAGGGCAGGGGGCTGAAGACTTTCACGCGCACAGCATACGGGGCACGGGCCGCGTGAATGTCGCCTTCAGTCCACCTTGACGCGGAACTCCTGTTCGAAGACGAAGTCGCCCACGCACTGGTAGCCCGCCAACGCCTGCAGGATCTTTAGGCGGAAGAAGTCGGCCGCCTCGTTCTTCCTGTCGCCGGACGACTCCAGCACGTCGATGTCGGCCGTTTCCACGACGCCGGCGCGCGTGGAGACAGTGGCCTTGAACAAGAGTTCGCCACGCCAGTAGATGACACGCGGCACCTCGGGCTTGACCATGTGCAGGCACAGGGTCTCGTGTAGCCGTTGCAGCGGTGACGGCAGGGTGGCCCGTTCGGCCGTGCGCATGCCGATAAAGCGCATGTCCTTCGGCGGCCGCACGGGGAGGGATGACAGCGCCTCTCGCGAGGCCTTGCCGAACGCGATCTGCTGCGCGACGGCGGCGTTGACCAGCGTCGGCAGCAGTTCAGCGCCGGTCAGCGATTGCCGCAGTTCGGCCGTCGCGTTGGGGCAGCGCGTGAGCCAGGCGAGGCGTGCTTGGTCTGTGCGGTGCGCGGCCCCTGCAGCCTCCAGCGCTGCGAGCGTCTCGACATAGGCCGCCGCCTGCGTCTTCATCAGATGGGCCATGCGCAGCAGATACGGCGGCATCAGCGCAAAGCGTTCGCGGGTCAGGGCGCCGGGCTGGCACGCCGCCAGCGTGATGGCCGGCGCAAAGCTCGCCTTCATCCAGGCGGTTTCGCCGCTGGCGTCGGCGACGTCCACCGTCAGCTTCACACCGGGCGACGTCAGCAGCGCCCGCACGACCTGCACGTAGCCCATGCTCGCCGCCACCATCAGCGGCGTGCCGCCACGCGGTCCTTGAGCGGCGAGCGTAAGCGACAGATGGTTCTCGTCAGCGCGGATCAATGCCGTGATCTGCTCGGCGACGTCGCGCTCGGCATCTTCCGGCGTGCGCGTCGACTTGGCGTCTTCGAGGATCTGGCGGATGTCCACGCCCAGCCGGTCAATCAGATCGCGCGGCGTGCGCGCCGTGTCGGCACGCACCGGCGCCAGGGTGGCCGCCAGCGCCAGTGCCACGGCAGCGCATCGAAAGAGGGGCAAAGTCGTCATGCTCAATCGATCTTGAACTGGAATTCCTGCTCGAAGACGTGCTCGCCTTCGCATTCGTAGCCGGCCAGCGCCTCCAGGATGCGGGCGCGGAAGTACGGCGTCACCTCGTCCTCACGTCGGCCAGTGAACTTCAGCACGTCGATGTCGACCGTTTCGACGACGCCCGCCCGCGTGCTCGCGATCACCTTCAGCAGCACTTGGCCCTCCCATGTGATGCGGCCCTTGAGTTGCGGCAGGGGCCTCTTCACGCACGGCAGGTCGTGGATCTGCAGCAGCGCCGGGAGGCGCAGGCGCGGGGCGCGGTCGTCCGGGCTCGCGGTGAGGAACCTCATGCCCTTGGGCGGGCTGGCCGGGATGCTGTCGACGGACTGCGTCGCTGCCTTGTTGAATTCGCGCTGCCGCGCGATGGCGTGGGCGACCAGGGTCTGCAACAGGTCGCCGTCCCGCGTCAGCGCCTCGCGCAGTTCAGCCGAGGTGTTGGGGCAGCGGGCCAGCCAGGCGCGCCTGGCGGCCTCGGGCTGGAGTTCGGCACCGGCCGCTTCCAGCGCGCGCACGATGGCGCCAAGGGCCGCGCCGCGGGTCTTCAGCAGGTAGCCCATGCGGGCCAGATAGGGCGGCAGCAGCACGTAGCGTTCGCCCGTGAGCATGCCCGGCTGGCATGCCACCAAGGTCAGCGTGGGTGCGAAGCTGGCCACCATCCAGGGCGTCTCGCCAGCCTCGTTGGGGGTGTTGACCGCCAGCTTCACGCCGGGGTCGGCCAGCAGCGCCTCGACGATCTGCGCATAGCCGGCGCTGGCAGCCAACATCAGCGGCGTGCGTCCCTCGCTGTCGGGTTGGGTCAGCGACAGATGGCCTTCGGCGCTGCGCACCAGTGCAGTGATCTGCTCGGCCGCGGCGCGCTCGGCGTCATCGGGCGTCCTGCCCGCYTTGGCGTCGGCCAGGATCTGGCGGACCTCCACGTCCAGCTTGTCGATGATCTGACGCGGCGTGCGCTGTGGCTCGGCCTGGGTGGATTGCAGCGTGAGGAAGAGGCTGGCCAGCAGCGCGGCGGCGCGCCAGGAACGGGCGATGGGGAGCGGAAGGCGGATGGGCATGGGCAGGTTGGACGGGTGTCATTCGACCTTGAACTGGAACTCCTGCTCGAAGACGTGATCGCCTTCGCACTGGTAGCCCGACAGCGWACGGATGAGCGCGCCGCGGAAGTGATCGACGACGAAGGGCTGGGGTGCGTCGTCCGAAAGCACCGTGATGTCGGCGGCCTCCACGATGCCGGCGCGCGTCGCGGCCACGACGCGCAGGCGCAGGTTGCCGGTCCAGTTCAACGCGCCGGCCAGCGTGGGCCTGGGCATGCTGGGGCAGCGCAGCGACGTGATGCCGACCGGCCGGCTGGGCGTGGTGACGAATTTCATCTGTGACGACGGCCGCTGTGGGATGCTCGCCAGGCCCGCCGCGTAGGTCTTGTTGAAGCGAACCTGCCGGTCGAGCGCGTCGTTGATGAGGGTGTTCTGCAGATCGCCGTGCGCGAGCGCAGCGCGCAGCTCCGGTGCGGAGTTGGGGCAGCGCGCCAGCCATGCCCGTCGGGTTGCGTCGGCATCTCTCTCGGCGCCGGCGTCGTCCAGGGCCTGCGTGATGGCGGCGACGGTGGAGCGGCCGGAGGACATCAGCATTTCCATGCGCAGCAAATAGGGCGCGAGCAGCGGGTAGCGATCCAGCGTCAATGTGCCGGGCTGGCAGGCGACCAGCGTCATGCCGGGCGCGAACTGCGCCTTCATCCAGGCGGTCTCGCCGGCAGCGTCGGGCTGGTTGATCTGCCGTCGCACGCTGGCGTCCGTGAGCAGCGCCTTGACCACCAGCAGGTAGCTACCGCTGGCTGCCTGCATCAGCGGTGTGCGGCCCTGGCTGTCGGCTGCGGTCAGCGATTCGTGTCCGGGCGCGGCATGGATCAGCGCGGCGATCTCACCCGCCACGGCGCGCTCGGCGTCCTCCGGCGCGCGAGCGGCCGCCTTGGGCAGGTTCAGCGACCGTCGCACCTGCACGCCCAGCTTGTCGATGAGCTCGTTGGGCGTCGGGGCGGTCTCGGCGCGGGCGCATGAGAGGGTGAGCGTCAGCAGGAACAGAGCGGCAGGTTTCACGGCGGCAGGACTGCGGTGCGGCGGTGCCGGAGTGTCTACTAGCTCAGCCTTGCAACTGCCTTGTGGCGCGGTGGAATTCACCCCACGCCGGCGCCGGTGCAGCGGCCGCGTAGCGCGACCGCTCCAGCTTCTCCAGCCACTGCGCGGCGGGCTCGGCCTTCTGCCCGTGCTGCTTGCGCAACGCCCGCGCCCACGCGGCCGGGCTTTCGTGCGGCGGCAGCGTGACGCCTGCTCGCGTGAGCTGAGCGGCAATGCGCGCCCGCTGGCGGCTCCACGCATCGTGCGGCCGGCTGCTCCAGCGTATCCAGGCCATCGCGGCGACGGTGAAGGCGAGGATGACGCCGGCCAGCGCCTGGCCCAGGCCGGTCCAGTCGGGGCGTTCGAAGCCCATCTTCTTCAGCAGGTCGAACTGGTTCTGCCGCGAGTAGTTCAGCACCACCTGCTGCCAGCGGTTGTTGATGGCTTCCCAACCGCCGCGCATGGCCCGCCACAGCGTCGGGTTGAGCTGGCCCAGCACACCGGGCTGCGGCTGCAGCGCCAAGCCCCGAATGACGCGGTTGGGCGCGACGGCGGCGGTCGGGTCGCTGCGCAGCCAGCCCTTGCCGTCGACCCAGTACTCGGCCCAGGCATGGGCGTTGGCGTTGCGCACGATGAGGTAGCCGTCCTGCGGCTCGGCGTCCCAGCCCTGGAAGCCGGTGACGATGCGCGCCGGCACGCCCGCGGCGCGCATCAGCACGACGAAGGCGGAGGCGAAGTGCTCGCAGAAGCCCAGGCGCCGGTCCAGCCAGAACTCGTCGATGACGTGGGGCGATTCCTCGCCGTAGCGGCCGGGCGCCAGCGTGTAGGTGTAGTCGTTGCTGCGCACATGCTCCAGCAGCGCGCCGGCCAGCGCCTCGGCACGCAGGCCAGGCGCCAGGCTGGCAAAGCGCGGCTGCGCGGCCAGCTCGCGCGCCCAGGCGACGCTGCGCGGATTGCCGCCCGCAGGCAGTTCGACATTCCTGGCCTGCTGCAGGCGGTTCAGGCCCAGCCCCGCGCCCCAGCTGAGGTGGGCGGTGGCGGTGAGCCGCAGCCGCTCGGTGATGGGCCGAGGTGCGACCCATTGCAGCTCGGGGCCGCGCGTGAGGGTCAGGTCGGGCAGCGCCAGCTCGGTACCCGGGCCGCCGGGGCCCATTTCCAGCAGAGGCAGCACGGGGATGCGCAGCGGCTCCACCGTGACCTCGTAGCTCAGCGCGGGGCCGTTGGTGCGCAACTCGTCGCGGCCGCGCAGCCAGCTCTGGTGGGTGCTGGCGTTGGGCGCGCGCCAGGTCTTGCCATCAAAGCGGGTCAGCACCGGGCCGCGGAAGTAGCGCTGGTCGGGCGGCGGTGCGGCGCCGTCGAACTTCAACCGCATGGCGACGCTGTCGTCGTTGGCAATCTCGCTCATCGCGCCGAATTCCATCTGGTTGGACAGCCCCGTCTTGCCGATGCTCTCGGTCGGCACGCCCCACAGCGGCGCGATGCGCGGGAACAGCACGAACAGCAGCACCATGACCGGCAGGCCCAGCGCCGTGGTGCCGGCCGCACGCCGCGCGGCGATGGCGATGCTGGGCACGCCCGTGGGCATCTGCGCCAGCACGACCGCCGCCAGCAGCCCCCACAGCGAGAACAGCGCCCCGATCGCCGTCAGCAGCGACTGCGAGTACAGGAACTGCGTCAGCACCAGGAAGAAGCCGAGGAAGAACACGACGAAGGCGTCGCGGCGGGCGCGCAGCTCCATCGTCTTGAGCGCCATCAGCACGGTCAGCAGCGTGATGCCGGCCTCGCGGCCGACGAGGGTGCGGAAGGTCAGCCAGGTCAGCGCGGCATAGATGACGGCGATGCCCAGCAACCACCAGCGGCTGGGCAGCGGCCGCTGGCGCCAGGCGATCTGGCCGCGCCACAGCAGCACCAGGCCGGTCAGTGCCGTGGCCCACAGCGGCAGGTGGCTGGCATGCGGCGACATGACGGCGGTGATGACGCCGAGCAGGAAGAGGCTGTCGCGGGTGTCGCGCGGCAGGCGCTCCCACCAGGCTTGAATCCCGTTCATGCTTGAAACTCCGCCAGCCACTCCAGGCAGGTCTGGCGATGTGACGCACCCAGCGACGGCGCTAGCTCGCGGCCCGCCAGGCGCAGGCCGTAGGGCTGGCTTTGGCGCTCGGCGGCCAGCACCCAGGCGGTCAGGCGGGACAGGCGCGCCTCAACGTCGCGGCCTTGCGTGTCGCGCCAATCCAGCCAGAGGTCTTTCGCCAGCGGTGCCTCGGTCTCCCGCACCCAAAGCGGCAGGCCCTGGTCCAGCGCCAGGGCGGACTTGCGCCACAGGATCTGCTTCATCGAGTCGCCACGTCGGTAGCTGCGCACACCGGAAAAATCGGTGCCTGCGGCCGACTGGTGCGTGGACGCCGCCTCGCCCGCGCCGGCCTCAGCTTGGGTAGGGAAGGGCGCCAGCGCCGCCTCGGCCTGCGGGTAGACCCAGACCTTGCTCGCCGGCCGCCAGTAGCTCCAGGCGCGGAAGAAGCCGAGCGGGAAGCGGGTTGTGACAACGAGGCGCGGCAGCTCGCGCAGGCCGCGCTTCAAGGCCGGCAAGCGCAGCCTGAGCACGGCGTGGCCGAGGGCCGGCACGTCCACCCAGGCGGGCTCGCTTGGGCCGCTGTCGAGCTGGGCGCTGACGGCGATGCCGAAGCGCGCGCTGCCCGGGTTGTGCAGGCGCAGTTCCAGCGTGAACTCGTCGCCGGCATGCACGCCCTCGGGCGCCTTCAGGTCCATCTGCAGGCCGCGCAGGTTGGCGTGCGTGGTGTGCATGGACGCCAGCCCGGCACCAGTCAGCGCAAAGGTGAGGGCATAGCCCAGGCTCAGCTGCTCGTTGATGGACGCGAGCAGCAGCACGCCCAGCGTGCCGCAGAAGGCCAGGCCCGCCAGCGTGGGCACGATGTAGACGTTGCGCTGGGTGGTGCTATGCGTGTCGGCCGGCGCCTGGCGGGCCTGCCACCAGTACTGCCAGCGAGCGCGCAGGGCGTTGAAAACTGCCATGCGCCGCAGGATAAGCGAGCGATTTGCCCCCTTCGTGTGGACTCTTGGAGAAATGCATGCACATTCAGTAAAATGCATGCACTGATGTTGATTGGATGACGCCATGGCCATGCTCACGGTTCGCAACTTGCCCGACGACGTGCACCTTGCACTCAAGGCGCGGGCGGCCCAACACGGGCGCAGTACCGAGGCCGAGGTGCGCGACATCCTGGAAAGCGCCGTCAAGCCCGAATCGCGCTTGCGCATGGGTGAAGCCCTTGCAGCGCTTGGCCGCAAGGCCGGCCTGACCAACAAGGACGTCGAGGCCTTGGAGCGGGCGCGGGACAAGGAGCCGGCCGAACCGATGAGCCTTGAATGATCGTCCTCGACACCAACGTCGTGTCCGAGGCAATGAAGCCCGCGCCACAGCCGGCGGTGCTCGCCTGGCTGGACAGACAGGCGGCCGAAACGCTCTACCTGTCGACCGTGACTGTGGCCGAGCTGTTGTTCGGTGTCGCAGCACTGCCAGCAGGCAGGCGCAGGAACGTGCTGAAAGAGGCGGTGGACGGCATGTTGGCGTTGTTCGGTGATCGGGTACTGCCGTTCGACGTCGACGCTGCCCGGCAATATGCCGAACTGGCCATCAAGGCAAGGGCGGGCGGGCGCGGTTTCCCGACACCGGATGGCTACATCGCTGCGATTGCCGCTTCGCGCCGATTCATCGTGGCTTCACGCGACACGGCGCCCTTCATCGCTGCCGGCGTCGGTGTCGTCAGCCCCTGGGCGGTGTAGCTCAGGGCTGACGAGCCTGCGTGAGCGCCGCTAGCTCCAGCCGCAAAGCCGAGTTCTCGGCTTCGAGCGCTGCCACGCGCAGGCGCAGCGACTCCACCAAATGCTGCGGCTCGGCTGCATCGGCTGCATTGGCTGCATTGGCCACCGGCTCGGCCGCAGGCGGCCTGCGCCTGGACTCGCGCACCCGCTTGGCGGCCTGCTTGAGCTCGTCGGCCCCGGCGGCCGCTGCGGCGGCCTGTTCCTCGGCGGGCAAGGTGGCCACGGCCGCGGCCGCATTGATCGACACCGTGCCGGCCTTCACCGCTGCCACCAGCTCGGGTGCGCCCTGTTTCTGGATCTTCTCGATCAGCACCACTTGGCTGCTGCTCAGCCGCGCGGCCTTGGCCAGCGCCTCGCGCGTTTCAAGCGCCGTCGCGTCAGGCGCCTGCGGGGGGGCCTCGGCCACCGGCAACGCGGCCGCCACGGCCGCACTGCGTGCGCGCCGCTCGGCCACGATCTCGCGCTTGCGCAGCGCCAGCACGCCGCGCTGGAAGTCCGAGATGCTGCGCCGGCCCAGGTGCTGGTCGATCATCCACAGGTGGACGTCTTCCATGGACTTGAAGCGCGTGTTCTGCACCGTCTGGAAGGGCAGGCCGTGCTTGCTGCAGATGCCGTGGCGGTTGTGACCATCAACCAGCACATCGCCCCACAGCACCAGCGCATCGCGGCAGCCCTCGGTCAGGATGCTGCGCTCCAGCGCTTCGTGCTCCTCCGGCGTCAACGGGTCGATGTAGGCCTTGAGTTCTTCGTTGACGACGATGTGCATGGAGACCGGGTGCGGGGAAGCGGGAAAGGGGGCGAATTCTAGAGAGCGGCGGGAAGCTGTCGCTTGGTCGACCGACAGCTTCCGGCCGGAACCCGCCAGAGGTCGCCATCTGCTTTCGCCCGCTTCGACAACCTCGTGGGCGTTCTGATCGCGTGCTCAAATGTTGGGCATAAATCGTTAGCGATCCGTCCATAACAAGTAGGGCGCAAAAGGCCACGTCATGCTTATCTCAAGGAATACGAAGCTGCCCAGAGCACTCGCCGCGTACGGCATCGCGATCGTTCTCGGCAGCATCCCTGTTGCATCAACCGCGGCTGTGGAGCAGCGCGGTTTAGGTTCTGGGGACCCTGGGTTGAAAGTGGCTACCCGAGGAACGGAGGCCGTCGTCATCTACCGAGATGAGCCAGCAACGGTTGGCGTCGGACTCAGGGGAGGAATGATGACGCGCAGCATCGAGATCCTCATCGATCATCAATACCACTTTCAAAAGGACCGCATGGATGTCCCGAGTCAACTATTCCCGCTTGATGCAGACAGCGCCTTCGCCAGTAGCGTCGGGAAATGGAGTGCCGAGCCAAGGCATTGGGAATACTTGCCTCGCGTGTCAGTTGGGTACCGCATTTCAGATGGACAGCTCACAACTATCCCGGACGTCCAAAGAGTAGCGAGTGAAAAATATCGATTGGAGGCTGGCGAGGTCTTTCTGGGGTTCATTGACAACCGCGTCTTCTTTTGGCGCAACTTCAACCCTGCACATGTGTACTGGAGGGAGTTGGGTAATGCAGCCGTCTACAGCGCAGATTTGCCGGCCGGCGTGATCGATGTATACGGAGCTACGAGGGGCATCCAGAAAGACGTTGGGTTTGTGGTCTTTAGAAAGGCGGGTGGGCGCCTCCCGTACTCGCCGTACACGCATGACTTCATTGAAATTTCTTTCACCAAGGGCGTTTCAGCGCTTGCTCCCTAACTCAAACGTTGGACGGCGGCTTCCTGGAAGCGTGCTGAGCCTGGACCAACTTCCGCTTCGGGTGGCGGGAACTGCTGGTCGACCAGCCGCTTCAGCCCAACGCCCGATCCAGATGCGTGTAGCCCCCATCCACAAACGCCCATTGCCCCGTCGTGTGCCCCGCCCGCTCTGAGAGCAGGAAGGCCACCGTGTCGGCGATCTCCTCCGCCGTCGTCAGCCGCTGCCCGAGCGGGATGCGGCGGGCGATGTCGGCGAGCTCTGCCGCAGGATCGGGGAAGCCGTTGAGCCACTGCTGATACAGCGGCGTCATGACCTCTGCCGGGATGACGGCGTTGACGCGGATGCCGTCATTGCGCAGGGCCGCCGCCCATTCGCGGGTCAGCGACAGCAACGCGCCTTTTGAGGCGGTATAGCCGCTGGTGCCGCCCTGGCCGGTGACAGCCGTCTTTGACGAGATGTTGACGATGCTGCCGCGCGTGGCGCGCAGATGCGGCGTGCACAGATGGGCCAGCAGGTAAGCGTGCACGAGGTTGCGTTCCAGCGAGGCGCGGAAGGCCGCAGGGCCCGCGTCCAGGCCGACGCCGTCGTTGATGCCGGCGTTGTTGACGAGGCCATGGATGGCGCCGAAGTCGGCCAGCGTTTCGTCCACAGCCGCGCGGACGGCGGCTTCGTCTTCCAGCTCCAGCGCGAAGTGGCGGGCCGCGTGTTCGGCAGCGTCGCCGCGACCGAGGCTGATGGGGATCGCGCCTTCACGGGCCAGCGCCGCGCAGATCGCCAGGCCGATGCCGGCACCGCCGCCGGTGACGATGAAGACTTTGCCGCTAAGTCCGAGGTCCATGTCAGTTGCCCAAAGACGGAACACAGCCTGTAGGGCGGGTCGCGACCCGCCGTTCGATGGCGAAAACCCGACACGCGCGCCTCGATTCCGCAACCAAACGGCGGGTCATGACCCGCCCTAGGGGGCTGATTTTCATTTCATCCCCTGAACCGGTATTGCTCCAGCGACTCAGGCTTCATCGTGATCGAGAAGCCCGGCGCCTCGGGCGGCATGTAGGCCGCGCCGCGCATGACGCAGGGGTCGACGAAGTGCTCGTGCAGATGGTCCACGTACTCGATGACGCGGCCGTCGCGGGTGCCGGCGATGCAGAGGTAATCGATCATGGACAGGTGCTGCACATACTCGCACAAGCCCACGCCGCCAGCATGCGGGCAGACGGGCAGGCCCAGCTTGGCGGCCATCAGCATGACGGCCAGSAYCTCGTTGACRCCACCSAGSCGGCAGSYGTCGATCTGCACCACGTCGATSGCGCCGCGCATSATSARCTGCTTGAASASGATGCGGTTCTGGCACATCTCGCCGGTGGCGACCTGCATGGGCAGGATGGCCTGCCGAATAGCGCGGTGACCTTCGACGTCGTCGGGGCTGGTCGGYTCCTCGATGAACCAGGGCTTGGCGAAGGCCAGGTCCTTGAGCCAGTCAATGGCGACGGGCACGTCCCAGACCTGGTTGGCGTCGATCATCAGTTTGCGGTCCGGCCCCAGCACCTCGCGGGCGATGCGCAGGCGGCGGATGTCGTCCTCACGGTCACGGCCGACCTTGAGCTTGACGTGGTTGAAGCCGGCGTCCACGGCTTCCTGGCAGAGGCGGCGCAGCTTGTCGTCCGGGTAGCCCAGCCAGCCGGCCGAGGTCGTGTAGCAGGGGTAGCCCTCGCGCTCCAGCGTGGCCAGGCGCTCGGCCTTGCCGTCGGCGGCGCGGGTCAGCAGCGCCAGCGCCTCGTCGGGCGTGATGCAGTCGGTGATGTAGCGGAAGTCGATGCAGCGCACCAACTCGGCCGGGCTCATCTCGGCCACCAGTCGCCATACCGGCTTGCCTTCGGCCTTGGCCCACAGGTCCCAGACGGCGTTGACGACGGCGCCGGTGGCCAGGTGAATGGCGCCCTTGTCGGGGCCTATCCAGCGCAGTTGGCTGTCCGACGTGACATGGCGCCAGAAGCGGCCCATGTCGGCGGCGATCCAGCTCAGCTCCAGGCCGACGACAAGGTGGCGCATCGCCTCGATGGCGGCGCAGCAGATGTCGTTGCCGCGACCGATGGTGAAGGTCAGGCCGTGGCCTTCCAGCCCGGGCTGGTCGGTCTCCAGGATGACGTAGGCGGCCGAGTAGTCCGGGTCGGGGTTCATCGCGTCCGAGCCGTCGAGGTGCTGGGACGTGGGGAAGCGCACATCCACCGTGCGCAGGCCGGTGATGCGCGTGGTCATGCTGCGACGGTCTTCTGCGTCTGCACGCCCAGGCCCTGGATGCCCAGCTGCATCGTCTGGCCTGGCTTCAGGTAGAGCGGCGGCTTCTGGCCCAGGCCCACGCCGGGCGGCGTGCCGGTGGAGATGACGTCACCGGGTTGCAGGCTCATGAACTTGCTCAGGTAGCTGACGATCTGCGCCACGTTGAACACCATCGTGCGTGTGTTGCCGTTCTGGAAGCGCTTGCCGTCGATCTCCAGCCAGAGGTTCAGCTCCTGCGGATTCGGCACCTCGTCGGCTGTGACCAGCCAGGGGCCGATGGGGCCGAAGGTGTCGCAGCCCTTGCCCTTGTCCCACTGCGTACCGCGCTCGAGCTGCCATTCGCGCTCGGACACGTCGTTGACGACGCAGTAGCCGGCCACGTGTTTCATCGCGTCGGCTTCCTCGATGTAGCTGCCGCCCTGGCCGATGACGACGCCCAGCTCCACCTCCCAGTCGGTCTTGACCGAGCCGCGCGGGATCTTCACGTTGTCGTCGGGGCCGCAGATGGCGCTCGTCCACTTGGCGAAGACGACGGGCTCGGTGGGCACCGGCAGGCCGGACTCGGCGGCGTGGTCGGCGTAGTTCAGGCCGATGCAGATGAACTTGCCGACGCGGCCGACGCAGGGGCCGACGCGCAGGTCTTGCTGGGGCGTGCCTTCGACGAGTGGCAGCGTGTTGATGTCGATGCCGCGCAGGCGCTCAAGGCCGGCGGGCGTGATGACGTCACCGGCGATGTCGTCGACGAGGGCGGAGAGGTCGCGCACGCGGCCGTCGTTGTCGAGCAGGCCGGGGCGTTCCTGGCCCGGGGGGCCGTAGCGGAGGAGTTTCATGGTTTTGGTTCTCTGGTCGGAGATTGGTTTATTGGGATCAGTCGTACAAGACAGCCGCGATCTTGGGGTCGCGCAGATTGGTCTTGTCGTACCAGTAGTAGCCGGTATCGATGGCCTTGGGCAGGGTCTCGCCCTTGAGGGCCTTCACGGCGGCTTCCACCGTGCGGTAGCCGATGCCGACGGGGTTCTGCGTGATGGCGCCGGCCATCGCGCCGCTGGCGATCGCGTCCTTCTGCTGCTTGCCGGAGTCGAAGCCGACCACGACGATGGTGCTTCGCTTCATCTCGCGCACGGCGTTGACGACGCCGATGGCCGAGCCCTCGTTGGTGCCGAACAGCGCCTTCAGCTTGGGGTTGCCCTGCAGGATGGACTTGGCGACCTCGGTGGACTTGAGATGGTCGCCGCCGCCGTATTGCACGGTGACGACGCGCACCTTGGGATGCGCCGCCTTCAGCCGGTTGACGAAGCCCTCGACGCGCTCGATGCCGGTGCGGCTGGTCTGGTCATGGCCCACGACGGCCACCTCGCCCTCGTCGCCGATCAGCGCGGCGAGCTTGTCGGCTGCGAGTGCGGCGGCGGCTCGGTTGTCGGTCGACGCGGTGGTCAGCGGAATGTCGCTGTCCACGCCCGAGTCGAAGGCGATGACGGGGATCTTGGCCGCCTGCGCCTTGCGCAGCAGCGGGATGGTGGCCTTGCTGTCCAGCGCGGCGATGGCGATGGCCTGGGGCTTCTTGGCCAGCGCGGCGGCCAGCATGTCAATCTGCTTGTCCACCATGGCCTCGCTCTCGGGGCCTTCAAAGGTGACGCGGACCTTGTAGTCCTTGCCCGCCTGCTCGGCGCCGGCCTTCACGGCCTGCCAGAACTGGTGCTGGAAGCCTTTGGAGATGAGGGGGATGTAGATCGTGGGGGTCTGCGCCTGGGCCGCGTTGGCGGCCAGCAGAGCGGCGAGCAAGAGAAGGCGGCGATGCATGCGATGTCTCCGTTATTTAGTCTTTGCCGCGACGCAAGATGTCGAGGTACACCGCCAGCACGATGATGATGCCGGTCAGCGCGGTCTGCCATTCCTGGGGCACGTTGAGGATGCGCAGGCCGTTGGCCAGCACGCTCATGATGAAAGCGCCGATCAGCGTGCCCAGGACAGACCCACGGCCGCCGACCAGCGACGTGCCGCCGATGACGACGGCGGCGATGGCGTCCAGCTCGTAGCCCTGGCCCAGCGCCGGCTGCGCCGAGTTCAGCCGCGAGGCGATCAGCAGGCCGGCGATGCCGCAGATGGCGCCGCCCACCGCGTAGACGGCCACCTTCCAGCGCTTCACTTGCAGGCCCGACAGCCGCGCCGCTTCCTCGTTGCTGCCCAGCGCAAAGGCATAGCGGCCGAATAGTGTCTGGCCCAGCAGCCAGCTCGCGCCGATGGCAACCGCGAAGAGGATGAGCACAGAGTTGGGAATCGGCAGCGCGGGCAGCATGTTGCCGAGCAGCGAGTCCTGCGCTATTGATTCGAAGCCCGGTGTGTCCAGGAAGTAGATGGGCTTGCTGCCCGAGATGACGAGGGCCAGGCCCTTGAGCAGCATCATCATGCCCAGCGTGGCGATGAAGGGCGGCACGCGCAACTGCGCCACCAGCCAGCCCGACAGGCCACCGCACGCAGCGCCGCAAGCAATGGCGGCAAGGACGCCCAGCGGCAAGGGCATGCCCCAGTTCGTCAGCACGACGCCGGTGACGACGGCGCAGAAGGTCATAAGGCAGCCCACCGACAGGTCGATGCCGCCGCTGACGATGACCAGCGTGCAGGCGATGGCCAGCACGCCATTGACGGCCGTGGCCTGCAGGATGCTGACGAGGTTGTCGGTCTGCAGGAAGTTGTCGGACGTGAGGCTGAACACCAGCATCAGCGCGACAAGGCCGGCGAAGGCGAGCAGCCTTTGCAGTGCGGCGGGAGAGAAGGGGAGTGTGGTCATGCGGGTTCGGTCTCGCGGCGCGTGGCCAGCGCCATCAGCGCTTCCTGCGTGGCCTCGGCAGCGCTCAGTTCACCGCTGATGCGGCCCTCGCACATGACGAGGATGCGGTGGGCCAGGCCCAGCAGTTCGGGCAGCTCGGAGGAAATGACGATGAGGCTCTTGCCGGCCGCGGCCAGCTCGCGCAGCAGGCGGTGGATCTCGGCCTTGGCGCCCACGTCGATGCCGCGCGTGGGCTCGTCGACGATGAGGATCTCGCAGTCGCGTAGCAGCCATTTGGCCAGCGCGATCTTCTGCTGGTTGCCGCCGGACAGGCGAGCCACGGTCTGGCCGAGCGACGGCGTCTTGATGCCCAGGCGCTGCACGAAGTCCTGCGCGGCCGTCTGGCCGGCGCGGCGGTCGATCTGGCCTAACGGGCCGGTGAAGCGGGCCAGGCTGGGCAGCAGCAGGTTGGCTTCCACATCCAGCCCGGTCGCCAGGCCCAGGCCCTTGCGATCTTCGGACAGGTAGGCAATGCCGGCGTCCACCGCGTCTGCCGGGCTGCGGATGTCGACGGGCTTGCCGTTGACGAACACCTCGCCGCCGTCGCGGCGGTCGGCGCCGAAAACGAGGCGGGCCAGCTCCGTGCGCCCGGCGCCCATCAGGCCGGCCAGGCCCAGGATCTCGCCACGGCGCAGCGTGAAGGAGGCGTCGCGCACCGCGCGGCCACGGCTCAGGCGTTTTGCCTCCAGCACGACCGGCGCGGCGCTCAGGTCGGGCGCGGCGTGTGCGGTCTGCTGCAGCTCGCGGCCCACCATCAGATGGATGAGTTCGCCCATGTCCGCGCCCTGCATGCTCAGCGTGGCGATGTGCCGGCCGTCGCGCAGCACGGTGACGCGGTCGGCAATGCGCTGCAGCTCGTCCATCTTGTGCGAGATGTAGACGATGCCCACGCCGTCGGCGCGCAACTGCCGCACGACGCGGAACAGCTCCTCCACCTCGGCCGGGTTCAGCGCCGCCGTGGGCTCGTCCATGATGAGGACGCGGGCGTTCAGCGACAGCGCCTTGGCGATCTCCACCATCTGCTGCTGGGCGACGCTTAAGGCCCCGACCGTGCGGCGCGGGTCGAGGTTCAAGCCCAGGCGCTCGAAGAGGGCGCGCGTGTCGGTGAGCTGGCGGGCGTGGTCCAGCAGCCAGCCCGCGCGACGCGGTTCGCGGCCAATGAAGACATTGGCCGCCGCGCTGAGGTCGGGCATCAGCTGCAGCTCCTGGTGGATGAGGGCGATGCCGAGGTCCTGCGCCTCGCGTGGGCTGCTTGGGCGTACCGCCTTGCCGTCCAGCAGCACCTCGCCGTCATCTGCCGTGTGCACGCCGGCCAGGATCTTCATCAGCGTGGACTTGCCCGCTCCGTTCTCGCCCATCAGCGCATGCACTTCGCCGGGCTTCACGTCGAAGGAGATGCCTTGCAGCACGGTCACGCCGGCGAAGGACTTGGACAGGCCGCAGGCCTGGAGCAGCGCGCTCTGGCTGCGCGGGTGCGCTTCAACCGGCATCAGATCGTGACGCCGCCGTCGACGCTGACTGCCTGGCCGGTGATGAAGCGCGACGCATCGCTGAGCAGGAAGACCACCAGCGGCGCAATGTCGTCCACGGTCGCCAGCCGGCCCATGGGCTGGCGCGCGATGAAGTCTTTCTCCGCCTGCACCGGGTCTGCCGCTGCGGCGATGCGACCGCGCAGCGACGGCGTGTCCACCGTGCCGGGGCACAGCGCATTGCAGCGCAGGCCTTGCTTGACGAAATCGGCCGCGACCGACTTGGTCAGGCCGATGACGGCCGCCTTGGTCGTGCAGTAGGCAAAGCGGTTCGGGAAGCCCTTGATCGACGACGCCATGGACGCCATGTTCAGCACCGCGGCACCCGCGCCCGTGCGCTCGGCCTCGGCCAGCATGCCGGGAAGGAAGGCGCGCAGCATGCGCAGCATGCTCTTCACGTTGAGGTCCATGCTGAAGTCCCAGGCAGCCTCGTCGCAGTCCAGCACCGTGCCGCTATGAACGAAGCCGGCGCAGTTGAACAGGCCGTGCAGCGGTGGCAGCTCGGCCGCCAGTGCGTTGACGGCAGCCGTGTCGCGCACGTCCAGCCGCGCCGTGCGCAGGCGGGCACCGGGGCCGACCTCGGCCATCAGCGTCTCCAGGCCTTCGGTC
This sequence comes from Roseateles sp. P5_E8, assembly GCF_054177665.1. Classification (NCBI taxonomy): domain Bacteria; kingdom Pseudomonadati; phylum Pseudomonadota; class Betaproteobacteria; order Burkholderiales; family Sphaerotilaceae; genus Roseateles; species Roseateles sp. P5_E8. Next base: position 20,809 of record NZ_JBGCUM010000070.1, read on the forward strand.
TGGATGTCGGTGGCAATGACCTCGGCGCCGGCGGCCAGGCAGGCCAGCGCGCTGGCGCGGCCAATGCCCTGGGCGGCGGCGGTGATGAGGACGGTCTTGCCGGCGAGGGCGGGCGGCGCGGATGATGTAAGCGTTGTCACGCCCTCCAGTCTAGGTCCGACGCCTAAATTGGCCTTACCGTACAAACCCGATTGGGTGAAATTTGAATAATTGGCCTTACCGTCCCGGCGACACTCCCGGCATGATCGAACAGCTCAAAGGCTCCGACAGCCGGCGCCTCTACCACCAGATTGCCGACCAACTGCGCGAGCAGATCCGCCAGGGCCGCTACAGCGTGGGCAGCCGCCTGCCGCCGGAGCGCGAGCTGGCCATCCAGCTTGGCGTGTCGCGGCCCTCGGTGCGAGAGGCGCTGATCGCACTGGAGATTTCCGGCTGCGTGGAAGTCCGCATGGGCGCAGGCATCTATGTGCGTGGCAGCGGCGACCCCGACCCCGAGGTGACCGCAGGCCTGGGCGAGAGCCCGCTGGAGCTGATGCAGGCCCGCGTGGTGCTGGAAGGCGGCCTGATGCCGCAGGCCTGCGCGCGTGCGACGCCGGCGGGGCTGGCGGCGGTGCGTGAGGCGGTCGGTGAGATGCGTGACGCCTTCGCCGCCGGCAAATCGGCACTGGACGCCGACCGGCGCTTCCACCTTGCCATCGCGGCGATGGTGGGCAACTCGGTGCTGGAGCGGATGGTGGCCGAGCTCTTCAACGGCCGCTACAGCCCGATGTCACTGCAGCTCAGCGCGCTGGCCGACACGCATTCGAACTGGGAAGACGCACTGGCCGAGCACGAGCGCATCCTGCATGCACTCGAGGCCCACGATCCGCTGGCGGCGCAGGCGGCGATGCGCACGCATTTGCTCAATGCACAGGATCGGTGGGCGGGGAATCGGTTGAAGGGGTAGTGAGGTGATGGGCGCGCTGGTGCCCGCGACACGTCTGCCATAACAGCACAGCATCCAGACTCAACGGATTCCTCTCTGGTGGTGGCCTATCCACGCAGTGAGGCGTCGTAGCGACTCAAATCGACGCGCTCGTCGGTTGGTGACTGCAATTCGTCTTCTATCCATCGCCAGAGTGCTGCGCCTTGCAGCGCGAATGGGACGCCCGGCTGAGTCGACGCTGAAACGGTCGGGTAGATATACAGCCTCGTCGTTCGGTCGCCTAGGTCCGCGACGCGCACGACACGAAAGTCGGCCTGGCCAAGTCTTACGTCGCAGATGCGGTGCGCTATCGGACAGTCGAGATCCTCAGACGGCGCACGCCCTCCGAATTCACTCACCGCAGCCAAGAGACCTGCGTCGTCTCCGTCCGTCAGGAAGCGCTCAAATGCAGTTTGGAGAGGATCAGMCGTCAGTGTGTCGGTCATGGAAGCGCGATCGCCTCAATCATCGCCCGCACCTGCTCCCTAGCTCCCCGTCCCGCACCCGCCCTCGGCTGCAACCGGTGCGCAATGGTCTGCGGCAGGATGGCCTGGATGTCGTCGGGCGACACATAGTCCCGCCCCTGCAGCAGGGCCCGCGCCCTTGATGCTCGCAGCACGGCCAGCCCAGCACGCGGCGACAGGCCTTCGACGAACCACTGGCCGGAGCGCGTCGCGGCGATCAGCGCCTGCAGATAGTCCAGCAGCGGCGGCGCCGCGTGGATGGCTTTCACGGCGGCCTGGGCCGCGATCAGATCGGGCGTCGTCATGACGGGCTTCAGCACGCGCAGCTGCTCGCGGCTGTCCTGGCCGGTCAGCAGCTCACGCTCGGCGGCGGCGTCGGGGTAGCCCAGCGAGATGCACATCAAGAAGCGGTCCAGCTGCGACTCCGGCAGCGGGAAGGTGCCGAGCTGCTCGCTGGGGTTCTGCGTGGCGATGACGAAGAAGGGCTCGGGCAGCGGGTGGCTGATGCCCTCGATGCTGACCTGGTGCTCCTCCATCGCCTCCAGCAGCGCGCTCTGCGTCTTGGGGCCGGCGCGGTTGATCTCGTCGGCCAGCAGCACCTGGGCGAACACCGGGCCGGGGTGGAAGGCAAAGCCGTTCTTCTCGCGCTCGTAGACGCTCACGCCCAGCAGGTCGCTGGGCAGCAGGTCGGCCGTGAAC